>JBBRIM010000054.1:0-14144 GCA_038221095.1 Candidatus Limnocylindrales bacterium | reverse complement strand
CGGCAGCCTCGAGGTAGCCGGTGACGGCCTTCGAGCCTGGCGCGAGCGAGGTCTTGACGAGCGCCGAAACGCGCAGGCCGCGAGCCACGGCATTGCGGGCGAGCAGGCCGGCCCCGACCATGACCGTGGGGTTGGAGGTGTTCGTGCACGAGGTGATTGCGGCAATCGCCACCGAGCCGCTCCGGATCATCGCCCGCTCGCCGTCCAGCTCCACGATCACGGCGCCGTCTGCCCCGTCGGCCGGCCCACCCTCACCCTCCCTCCGGGCGGCCGCCGGCGAGGGCGCCGCGCCTGGGAAGGCGGCCCGGAAGTTGGCCGGGAGATCCGGTAGCGGGACCCGGTCCTGGGGCCGCCGCGGACCGGCGACGGCCGGGTCCACGGCCGACAGGTCGAGTTCAAGCAGGTCGTCGAAATCGGGTGCCGCACCGGGCTGGCGCCACAATCCCTGGGCGTGGGCGTAGCGCTCGACCAGCTCGACCTGCGCGGCGCTCCGGCCGGTGAGGCGGAGGTAGGCCAGCGTCTCGTCGTCGATCGGGAAGATCGTCGAGGTCGCCCCGAACTCGGGGCTCATGTTGCTGATCGTGGCCCGGTCCGCGAGGGCCAGCGACGCCAGCCCGTCGCCGGTGAACTCGACGAACGCCCCGACCACGCCGAACGAGCGGAGCATCTCGGTTACGACCAGCACGAGGTCCGTGGCGGTCGAGCCGCTGGGCAGGGTGCCGTGGAGGCGGACCCCCACGATCCGGGGCATCGGCTGGTACAGCGGCTGGCCGAGGAGCACGGCCTCCGCCTCAATCCCGCCGACACCGTACCCGAGCACGCCCAGGGCATTGACCATCGTGGTGTGCGAGTCGGTCCCGACGAGCGTGTCGGGGAAGGCGACCGGGCCGTGCCCGTCGGCCCGGACGGTCACGACGCTGGCCAGGAACTCGAGGTTGACCTGGTGGACGATGCCCGTTCCGGGCGGGACGACCCGCAGGCCCTCGAAGGCCTCCTGCGACCAGCGCAGGAGCTGGTAGCGCTCGGCGTTGCGCTGGTACTCGCGCTCGACGTTGAAGGCGAAGGCGGTCGGCGTACCGAACTGGTCCACCTGGACCGAGTGGTCGATCACGAGGTCGGCCGGCACGAGCGGGTTGATCCGGGCAGGGTCGCCCCCAATCTCGGCCATCGCATCCCGCATCATCGCCAGGTCGACGATCGCCGGTACCCCGGTGAAGTCCTGGAGGAGGACCCGTGCGGGCATGAACGGGATCTCGGCCGCGCCGCCCCCGGCCGGGCGCCAGGACGCCAGCGTCCGCACGTCCTCGTCGGTCACGATCCCAGCGCCGGCATGGCGAATCACGTTCTCGAGCAGGATCTTGAGGGTGATCGGAGCGCGGGCCAGGCTCGTGCCAAGGCCAGGGCCGAGTGCCTCCAGGGCGGCCAGCCGGTAGAAGTCGGGCAGGCCCGGGCCAAGGCTCGAACGGGCGGAGAATGGATCCTCGACTGACACGGGTAGCCCTTCGCTGGCGTCGTTAGACTCGTGGCATGGAAGCGTACCGCCGCTGATGAAGGTCTGGGGCGAGCCGGGGCGCAGTTCGCCCGAGGACGGGTCGAGCGATGCCCGGCTAGCCAAGGTTGCCGCCGAGGCTGGTCTCGACCTGGCCCCCACACCGGCCCGGGGCCATGAGCACCTCGGGGATGCGGCCCATGCCCATGCCCATCCCCACGAGCACTCCCAACCCGGTCAGCCGCCGCTGATCGGGATCGTCGGGGCGGGCGCGGTTGGGACGGCCCTCGGCGTTGCCCTGAGCCGGGCCGGCTGGCCGATCAGCGCGGTCGCCAGCCGCGATCCGGCGCGGCGAGCACGGTTCAGCCAGCTCGTCGGCGGCACCCGCGCCTTCGCCGATGCGACGGCGATCCTGGACGAGGTCGAGCTGATCATCCTGGCCGTGCCGGACGACGCCCTGGCGCCACTCGCCGCGAGTCTCCGGCTGTATGGCGGGCAGGCCCTCGTCCATACCAGCGGGGCCCTCGGGGCGGAGGTTCTCCTGCCGGCCATGGCCGCTGGCACCCAGATCGGATCGTTTCATCCCCTGGTTGCCTTTGCCGATACCGAACGGGCCGTCGCCGCGTTCCACGGCGCGACCGTCGCCGTAGAAGGCGATGATCAGCTGGTGGCGATGCTGGCCGAGATGGCCGAGGCGATCGGGGCCACCGCGGTGCGCCTGGCGCCGGGTTCGAAATCGGCCTATCACGCCGCCGCGGTCCTGGCCGCGGGTGGCTTCGACGCGCTGCTTGACGCAATCGCCGAGCTGGGCCGGGTGGCCGGTCTCGATGAGGCCGGTTCGCTGGCGATCTATGGCCCGTTGATCGAACAGACCCTGGGCAATGCCCGGGCGCTCGGGATCCGCGCCGCCCTCACCGGGCCGATCGTGCGCGGTGATGTCGGGACCCTGCGCGCCCACCTGGCCAGCCTGGCCGAGCACGCGCCGGGGGTTCTTGACCTGTACCGGGCGGCCGCCCAGCGCGAGATCGTCCTGGCCGAGGCGCGTGGCGCGCTGACACCAGACGCTGGCGATGCGCTGCGGGATGCCCTTGCAATGCGTTCCTGAGCGGGTAGGATTGACTGATGCAGCACAGCATTGCCGCCAAGTACGCGGCCCGTCCCACGGCGCGCTTCGTGCGCTCTTCGCCCCGGGCCCGGGAACGCCGGCTTGGCCTCCGCACGACGACATTCCAGGCGGCGTCCAGCCACCAGACGGCGCTCCGTCGGACGGATCTCGGACCCTACGTGCAGCTGCGCGCAAGCTGGCGCGCGATCCAGCCGGCTCGATCCCACACCGGTTCGCGCAGTGGCCGCCTCCGGCCGGTCGTGACCTTCCACTGGATGCGTCTCGGCCAGCCCGTTGGGCGCAACCGCTCGAGCGCCGTGTCGGCGCCGTGGCTCGTCTGAGGAACGGCAGCGCAACCTCCGCCGGCGGGATCGTCATTCGACGCGAGGCGGGCATCCCCCAGTTTGTTGCCGGCCGCCGACGCCGGCCGGGTGATGGCTACACCTGGACCCTGCCGAAAGGGACGCCCAACCCGGGCGAGACCACCGAGCAGACGGCCCTGCGCGAGGTGACCGAGGAGACCGGCCTCGACGTCCGGATCACCGGACCATTCGAGTCGATCTCGTACACCTTCGTCCAGAAGGGCACCCGGATTCACAAGACGGTCCACTACTTCCTGATGGAACCGACCGGGGGCGATCTGGCCCGCCATGACCACGAGTTCGAGGACGTCCGCTGGGTGGACCTGGCCGACGCCGGGGGCCTCCTGACCTTCGAGACGGAACGAGCCCTGGTCGAGCGAGCCGCCGCGATCGTCGGGACCGAGGAGCCCGCGTGAGCGAGTCCAACTCCGAGGTTGCGGCCCACACGACCCCGTTGCTCGATCGCCACCGGGCGCTCGGGGCGAAGATGACCTCGTTCGGCGGCTGGGAGATGCCCCTCCAGTACGCCGGGATCCTCGAGGAGCACCGGGCCGTTCGCGAGCGAGCCGGCCTGTTCGACCTGTCACACATGGGTGAGCTGTTCATCGAAGGGCCGGACGCGGGCGACGCCCTGTCGGCCGCGCTGGTGTCCGATCCACCGGCCCTCGCGATCGGGCGAGCCCAGTATTCGATGATCTGCGCCGCCAACGGCGGGATCCTCGACGACCTGATCGTGTACCGCCTGGCCGAGGAGCGCTTCCTCGTGGTGGCCAATGCCGGCAATGCGCCGCTCGTGAGCGATCTTCTGGCGGAGCGCATTGCGCCGTTCCGGGCGATCCTCGACGATCGCTCGCTGGCCACGGCCCTGTGCGCGATCCAGGGCCCCCGCTCGATCGAGATCCTGGCGCCGCTGACGGAATTGGATCCGGGCGCGATCCGCTACTACGGCATTGCCGAGGGCGCCGTGGCCGGTATCCCGGCCCTGGTCGCCCGGACCGGCTACACCGGTGAGGACGGCTTCGAGGTCTTCGTCGAGACGGCTCGAGCCGGCGAGTTGTGGGACGCGCTGTGGGCCTCCGGCCAGCCGTACGGCCTCGCTGCTGTTGGACTAGGCGCCCGCGACACCCTCCGGCTCGAGGCCGGTATGCCCCTCTATGGCAACGATCTCGACCCCACTGTCAACCCGTACGAAGCCAACCTCGGCCGGGTCGTTCGCCTGGACAAGCCGATCGACTTCGTCGGCCGCGAGGCGCTCCGCCGCGTTTCCGAGCTGGGTCCCGCCCGCCTGCTCGTTGGCCTGGCCATGACCGGCCGGGGGATCGGCCGGCATGGCTACCCGGTCTTCGTGGGGGAACGGCTGAGCGGGGTGGTGACCTGTGGGACCGTCTCGCCGACGCTCGGCCGGGCGATCGCCATGGCCTATGTCGCGCCGGGTGACGCCGAACCGGGTACGATCGTCGAGGTCGAGATCCGCGCTGCGCGGATCACCGCCGAGGTCGTCTCGCTCCCGTTCTACCGCCGCCCCCGCTGACGTCCCGACCGGGGCGGGGCGCGGGCTCTGCCGCCCGACCCAGGAGGTTCGCGCTCGATGGTCCCCCAAGACCTGCGCTACACGAAGGACCACGAGTGGGTCCGGTTGGCCGGCGACACGGCAACGGTCGGGATCACCCAGTTTGCCGCTGACCAACTCGGCGACATCGTCTTCGTCGAATTGCCCGCCGCCGGCTCGTCGGTGACGGCCCTGGCCACCTTCGGGGTGGTCGAGTCGGTCAAGGCCGTCAGCGATCTCTTCTCACCCCTGAGCGGGGAGGTGACCGAGACCAACCCCGCCCTGGCCGGCAAGCCCGAGCTGGTCAACACGGATCCCTACGGCGAGGGTTGGATGGTCCGACTCAGCGTCGCCGACGCGACCCAGCTGGACGGCCTGCTCGACCCGGCGGCCTACGATCAACTGATCGCCGAGGCCTGACCGAGCGATGCCCTACGGGCCCCATACTCCGGCCGATCGGACCCGAATGCTCGAGGCGATCGGGGTCGCCTCCGTCGACGATCTGTTCGACGACATCCCGGCCGCCCTGCGGGCGTCGCCGCTGGCGCTGCCCGACGGCCAATCGGAGCTCGACCTGGCGGCGCACCTTGAGGCGCTCGCCGAGCGCAACCAGACCAACCTGGTCAGCTTCCTGGGCGCCGGTGCCTACCGCCACTACCAGCCGGCCGCGGTCGATCAGATCCTGCTCCGGAGCGAGTGGTACACGGCCTACACGCCGTACCAGCCGGAAGTGAGCCAGGGCACCCTCCAGAGCATCTACGAGTACCAGTCGCTGCTGGCCGAGCTCGTCGGGCTCGACGTTGTCTCGGCTTCCCACTACGACGGGGCGGCGGCGACGGCCGAGGCTGCCCTGATGACCTGCCGGGCAACCGGTCGGCGGCGGATCCTGGTCAGTCGAGCCGTGCATCGGCACTACCGCGAGACGCTGGTCACGTACCTCTCGGGGGGCGACTTCGAGCTGGCCGAGATTCCCGTCGTGGCCCACGGCCCGGCGGCTGGGACGACCGACCTGGCAGCGCTCGAGCGACTCCTCGGGGGGGCGGCTGAACCGGTCGCCGGCGTGATCGCCGGCCAGCCTAACTTTTACGGCCTGCTCGAACCGATGGCCGAGATCGGACGGCTGAGCCACGCCGCCGGGGCCCTCTTCGTGGCAGTCGTCGAGCCCGTTTCGCTGGCCGTCCTCGCCCCACCGTCCGAGTACGGCGCCGACATCGCCGCAGGCGAGGGCCAGTCACTCGGGATCCCGGCCCAGTACGGCGGTCCATACCTGGGCATCCTGGCGGCCACCGAGGCACTCGTCCGACAGATCCCCGGGCGGCTGGTCGGGATGACTGCCGACCTCGAGGGCCAGCGAGCCTTCGTGATGACCCTGCGCGCCCGGGAGCAGGACATCCGGCGTGAACGAGCCGCCAGCAACATCTGCACGAACCAGGCGCTGCTGGCCCTTGCCGCCAGCGTCTACCTGGCCTGTCTCGGCCCACACGGCCTGCGCGATGTCGCCACCCTCGGCGCGGCCCGCGCTGCCGAGCTCGAGGCAGCCCTGGCGGGCGTTGGCGCCGGCCGGCTCCACCCTGGCCCATACCTCAACGAGTTCATCGTCAAGGTGCCTGACGCCGCGGCGGTCCATCGCCGCCTGCTCGACCGGGGGATCCTCGCCGGCGTGGCCCTGGCCGACCTCGAACCCGACGACCCAAGCCTGGCCAACGGCCTGCTCGTCTGCGCCACCGAGGTGACGACCCCGGACGAGATCCGGCGCTTCGCCGAGGCGCTCGGAGCGGAACTCGGGGGTGCCCGATGGGCGTGACCGGCCCGCGCCTCCAGCAGACCCTGTTCGAGAAATCGCGCCCGGGACGCGGCGGCGGCAAGATCCCCCACCCACCCAAGGATGCCCTCGACCGGCTGCCGCCCGCTGCCCGGCGGACGAACCCGCCGGCCCTGCCTGAGCTCAACGAGCCCGAAGTGGTCCGCCACTACGTCAACCTGAGCCAGCTCAACTTCGCCGTCGATACCGGTTTCTACCCGCTCGGTTCGTGCACGATGAAGTTCAACCCGAAGCTGAACGAGTGGGCAGCCCGCCTGCCCGGATTTGCCGGACTCCATCCCCTCGCCCCGGATGCCACGGCCCAGGGCACCCTCGAGCTGCTCTGGGAACTCGAGGAGATCCTGGCCGAGATCAGCGGGATGGCTGCGGTCACCCTCCAGCCGGCCGCCGGCGCCCAGGGCGAGCTGACCGGGATCCTGATGATCCGGGCGTACCACCGCAGCCGGGGCGACGCCGATCGGCTCGAGGTGCTCGTCCCGGATTCCTCGCACGGCACGAACCCGGCGACGGCTTCGATGGCCGGCTTCAAGACGGTCACGATCCCGTCGGCCGCGGACGGCGGGGTCGACCTTGCCGCCTTCCGCTCAGCCCTCGGGCCGCGCACCGCCGCCGTGATGATCACGAACCCCTCCACGCTCGGCCTGTTCGAGGCGCGAATCGGCGAGCTGCTCGAGGCGGTCCACGAAGCAGGCGCGCTGGCCTACATGGACGGCGCCAACCTGAACGCGATCCTGGGACGGTTCAAGCCGGGCGAGGCCGGTTTCGACGTGATGCACATCAACACCCACAAGACCTTCAGCACGCCCCACGGTGGCGGCGGGCCGGGGGCCGGGCCGGTTGGTGTCGGTCCGCGCCTGGTGCCCTTCCTGCCCTCACCGCGGGTCCTCCGCGAGACCGACGGCAGCTTCCGCCTGGAGCGACCCGGCGAGCGCCCGGCCAGCATCGGCCGGCTGCGCGCCTTCGTCGGCAATACCGGCGTGCTCGTGCGCGCCTACGCTTACCTGCGGGCGCACGGCGGGGACGGGCTCCGGGAGGTGAGCGACGATGCGGTCCTCGCCGCGAACTACCTGAAGAGCCGTCTCGCCGGGACGTACGACATCCCCTATGAGCGCCACTGCAAGCACGAGTTCGTCGCCTCGGCCGCCACGATCAAGCGGCTGACCGGCATCCGCACGCTGGACATCGCCAAGCGCCTGCTCGACTACGGCTTCCACCCGCCGACGATCTATTTCCCGCACACCGTCGAGGAGAGCATGCTGATCGAGCCGACCGAGACGGAGGCGATTGAGACGCTCGACGCGTTTGCCGACGCCATGATCACGAGAGCCGCGGAGGCGAGTGACTCACCGGACGTCGTGCACGAGGCGCCCCACACCGCTCCGGTCCGCCGCCTGGATGAGGCGACGGCGGCGCGACAGCCGAACTTGCGCTGGCGGGCGATGAGCGGGGCCGAGACACCCTGTCCCGACTGACTTGCCGGCGCACTGGGAGGTACCGCCGGTATTTGACAGGGGCCACCAGCCCGACCATATTGTCGGCGGCGTCGTTGTTGGCGACGCGTTGACCTTGTGTCGTCATTTGTCCGCGGCAAGCACATTGCTGCCCGGACTTGGGACGCCACAAGGAACGCCACCCGCCGAGTCCGGATGACCCATGGCCTTGTGCCAGCTGGAGGAGATTTGATGCGGAATCGTCTAGGCAGCCTTATCGCCGTTTCGGCGTTGGTGTTTGCCGCCTGTGGTTCGAGTACCACCACCGCGGCCCCCTCGGTCGCCCCACCGGCGTCGACGGCCCCAGGAACAAGCGTGGCCTCGACGGCGCCTGAGAGCCAGGCCCCGATCCCGATCGACATCACGGCCACGAAATACAAGGCCGAGGCAGTCGGCAACCGCGGTGGCACGCTCGTTCTGGGCATGTCGGGCGACCCGTCGACCGCCTGGACGAACATCTACGACACGTTCGCCAACGACGGGGAAGCCTTCGGACCCTCCCTCTGGGGGCTCTGGAACAATACCAACGACCTCAAGTACTACGGCCAGCTGGCCACCAACGTCCCGACCGTCACGAACAAGGGAGTTGTCCTGACGGGCAGCAAGATGGACGTCACGGTCAACATGGTCCCGGGTGCCAACTGGTCCGATGGCCAGCCGATCACCTGCGACGATGTGATCTTCATGTGGAAGTGGCAGCTTGACCCGGGACAGGACGCCGCGGGCAACGTCCAGGGCAAGACCGGCTACCAGGACATCTCAAGCATCGATGGCGCCGGAACGACCACCTGCGTCATCCACTTCAGCAAGGTCTACGAGCCGTTCCTCGGCCTGTTCGGCCCGCTGCTGCCCGCCCACTACCTCAAGACCGTGCCGGTCGCCGACGCGATCAAGAAGCTGTACGTCGACACCGATCTCAAGTCGGCCGTGTGGAGCGGTCCGTACATGCCCACCGCGTGGGCCCACGATGCCCAGATCAACTACGTCCCGAACACCCAGTTCTGGACCACGATCAAGAAGTCGGCGGCGCCGTTCGACGCGGTTACGCTCAAGCTCTATTCGAATACCGACACCGAGATCGCCGGGTTTGTGAACGGCGAGATCGATGCGGCCCTCGAATTCAACCAGAACAACATCGCGGCGATGGGCAAGGTCGCGCCGGCCTCGATCGACAAGGTCGCCAGCGTGACCTACGAGCAGCACAGCTGGAACTACGCGTCACTGACCAAGAAGTTCGGTGCCGCCGGCGCCAAGGCGCTGATGGAAGCACTCCACTACGCCTACGACAAGGACGCGATCAACACCACGATCACGGGTGGAGCCGTCACGCCCACCTGCAACTTCACCAATGACCAGGCCTGGTTCAATGACCCGAACATCCCTTGCTACAAGCACGACGCTGACAAGGCCGCATCGGTCCTCGCCGCCGCGGGTTTCACCAAGGGCAGTGACGGCAGCCTGTCAATCAACGGGACCAAGGTCGAGCTGCTCGGCTGCGCCCGGGCCGATCGCCAGTATCGCGTTGACACCCTCAACCTCGTTGCGAGCCAGATCAAGCCCCTCGGCATCAAGCTGACCGTCAAGGCGGTTCCGCCCACCACGGTCTTCAAGGGTTGGGGACTGATTCCCGCCGACACCCCATGCAACCTGACCCACGGCAACTTTGACGTGGCTGAGTTCGCCTGGGTCGCGACACCGGATCCGGGCTCCCTGTACACCCTGTACTCCTCCCAGTTCGACCCGAGCAAGGGCGACCACAGCGGGCAGAACTACATCCGGGTCAACAACCCGGACCTCGACGCCCTCCTGGCAATCACCCAGACCACGGTCGATCTGCCCACGATCAAGGATGCTCTCTCGAAGATCCAGAAGTTGTACGTGGATCCAGCCAACGCCTTCCCGGAGATTGCCCTGTACAACTGGACAACGGTGCTCTTGAAGGCGCCGACGTTGCACAACGTCGCCAACAATGGCAGTGCATCGGTCCAGACCTGGAATCTCGAGGATTGGTGGAAGGACAAGTAGGCCAGACCTAGCTCCGCGTTAGGATGGCGAAACCGATCTGCATGGGCGCGGGACTGTCGCTTCGGCGGCAGTCCCGCGATCTCTATCCGAGGTCCATGACTTGACGCGCTACATCGTTCGACGTCTGATCGGGACGATCCCGACTCTTTTCGTCGTATCGCTGCTCATCTACAGCATCCTGCTCATCGCGCCCGGCGGGCCGGAGGACCGGTTCGCCCAGAACCCGAAGGTCACTGCCGCAGCCCTCGAAGCATTCCGAAAGCGCTGGGGCCTGGACCAGCCCATTCCGATTCAGTACTGCCGCTGGGTGGGAGTCTGCAATCCGGACGGCCAGGGCCTGGGCGTCTTCATCAGCAACCAGGGACTACCGAACTTCCTGCCGGGCTTCCTCGGCGGCGGCGATAACGGCGTGCTCCACGGGGACTTCGGCTATTCGTCTTCGAGCGGAGCGACCGTCATCTCGTTGATCGGCGCACGGGTGCTGCCGACGACCATCCTGGCCGGCGTCTCGCTCGTGCTCTGGGTCATCCTCGCCCTCGGAACCGGAGTCCTGGCGGCTGTTCGCCGCTACGGCAAAGCCGATACGGCGATCACGATCTTCAACTACGTCGGATTCTCGTTTCCAACCTTCTGGCTCGGCCTGATGTTGATCATCGTCTTCTCGGAGATATTTCGACTGCTCCCATCTGGTGGAATGTGGGATGCCCGGACGGTTCCGATCTTCGGGACCGACGAATACTGGAAGTTTGCGGGGAGCCAACCGGTCACGGCCTTGCTTGACCTGGGCAGGCACCTGATCCTGCCCGTCGTCACCCTGGTATTCGTCAACATCGCCGGCGATTCCCGCTTTGTCCGAGCGGCCATGATTGACTCACTCAACCAGGATTTCGTCCGGACGGCGCGGGCCAAGGGTGTCTCGGAACGGAATGTGATCTACCACCACGCCCTGCGCAACGCGCTCCTGCCGGTCGTGACCAACATCGCCCTCGAGCTGCCCTTCCTGTTTGCCGGCGCGGTGGCCACAGAGACGATCTTCAGCTGGCCGGGCATGGGTCTGGCCTACATCCAGGCGGTCGACAACTTCGATTACCCCGTCCTGATGGGGATCCTGGTGATCACTGCGGTGGTGGTCGTGGCGGCCAATCTCCTCGCCGACATCCTGTATGCGGTCGTGGACCCGAGGATCAGCTATGGATAGGCCCCTGCCACCGCACGACCCGCCGGATGAACGCGCCGTCACCGAGGACCTCGATCCGGCTAGTCCCGACTACGACGTCCAGCTGGAATCCATGGGCCAGTGGGAGATTGCCTGGCGCCGCTTCCTGCGCCATCGGATGGCCCTCATCGGGTCGGTGATGTTCTTTGGCATGGTGATCATCGGGATCGTGGGCCCGTTCCTGTTCCAGTACGACTTCTACAACATCCCTGTCCCCGACGTCCACGTGAACGCTGGCCGTCCGCCCAGTTTCGACCACCTCTTCGGTGAGACAGGACGCCTCCAATGGGACGTCCTGACCCTGGTCGTGAACGGCATCCGCTTTTCATTGCTGATCGGAGTCATCGCCTCCGCGATCGGCGCGGTCATCGGGACAATCGTCGGCGGCGTGGCCGGCTACTTCGGCGGCTGGACCGACACGATCCTGATGCGGATCGTGGACGCGCTGCTGGCCCTGCCCCTGCTGTTCGTGATCCTGGTCTTCACCAAGTTCCTGGGGTCAGGCAACTGGATCAGCGTCACGATCATCTTCGGGCTGTTCGAGTGGCTGGGAATCGCCCGGCTCGTCCGGGCGGTGATGCTCAGCTTGCGCGAAGAGGATTACGTCGATGCCGCCCGGGCTGCCGGTATCCGCGACCGGCGGATCATCTTCCGCCACCTCATCCCGAACGCCATGTCGCCGATCATCGTGTCGACCACCCTGGGCGTCGCCGGCGTGATCATTGGAGAGGCGTTCATCAGCTTTCTCGGCTTTGGCGTCGGCTTCGATACACCCACCCTCGGCAATATCCTGGCCGGCTCGCTGGGCTTCATCAGCCAGGGCAACTGGTGGTGGGCGTTCTTCCCCGGGATGGCCATCGTGGTGATCGTGCTGGGCATCAACTTCATGGGCGACGGACTGCGTGACGCCCTCGATCCGAAGGCGAAGATATGACCGAACTGCTCGAAGCCCAGGCCCGCCGGACCGGCGTCGGGGACGTGCTCCTCGACGTTCGCGACCTGAAGACGTATTTCCACGTGATGGATGGCACGGTCAAGGCCGTGGACGGCGTCTCGTTCTCGGTGCGCAAGGGCGGCCGGCTCGCCCTCGTCGGCGAGTCGGGCTGCGGCAAGAGCGTGACGGCCCTCTCGATCATGCGCCTGATCGAGAGCCCCCCGGGCGAGTTCGCCGGCGGCCAGATCCTGTTCAACGGGGTCGACCTGCTGACTCTCGACGACCGGCACATCCGGAAGGTCCGGGGCGGCGAGATCGCGATGATCTTCCAGGAGCCGATGACGTCGCTGAACCCGGTGATGTCCGTCGGCGACCAGATCATGGAGGCGATCCTGATCCACCCGCGGGTCGACAAGAAGGGCGCCCAGGAGATCGCCCTGACGGCCCTCCAGGACGTCGGCGTGGCCGACCCCAAGCGACGCCTGAAGCAGTTCCCGCACGAGCTCTCGGGCGGGATGCGCCAGAGGATCATGATTGCCATGGCCCTCAGCTGCAATCCCAAGCTGATCATCGCCGACGAACCAACGACTGCCCTTGATGTCACGATCCAGCGCCAGATCCTGGAGTTGATCAAGGCGATCCAGGAACGCACCGGCGCAGCCCTCCTGCTGATCACCCATGACCTGGGCGTTGTCGCCGAGACGGTCGATGACGTGGCTGTGATGTACGCCGGGCGAGTCGTGGAGACGGGCACGGTCGAGGAAGTCTTGCTCAACCCGCGGATGCCCTACACGCGGGGGCTGCTTGAGTCGATCCCGTCGCAGGGCAAGCGCGGCCAGCGCCTGTCGGCGATCAAGGGGACCGTGCCGAATCCGTTCCGGCTGCCGCCAGGCTGCAAGTTCGGGCCGCGCTGCCCGTACGCCTGGGACAGCTGCGTCGAAGCCGAACCCGAGCTGATTCAGCTGGGGCACGAGCGAACGGCCCGCTGCTGGCTCAACGACCCACGCTTCGCTACGCGCCGGGCGGCCTATGACGAGAGCTTTGTGCAGGAGCACCCATGACGATGGAGGCAGGCTTGCCGCTGGCGACCCCGGTGGCGCCCATCGCGCCGACCCTGGTCAAGATCGACAACCTCAAGACCTACTACCCGATCCGGGCCGGCCTGCTGCGCCGTGTTATCGGCAATGTCCGGGCCGTGGACGACGTTTCGTTCGAGATCCGCAAGGGCGAGGTCTTCGGCCTGGTCGGTGAATCGGGCTGCGGCAAGACAACTCTGGGCCGGACGCTCCTGCGCCTGGAGCGCCCGACCGCCGGCCGGGCCGACTTCGACGGCATCGACCTGCTCAGCCTCAAGGGCAAAGGCCTCAAGGCCATGCGCCGCCGGATGCAGATCATCTTCCAGGACCCGGTCGGCTCACTCAACCCGCGGATGCCGGTCAGCGACCTGATCGGCGAGGGACTGCTGGCCCAGGCCACCCCCGAGAATGGCTGGGCGAAGCGCAAGATCCGCGACAAGCGGGTTGGCGACTACCTCGAGGAAGTTGGACTCCGGCGCGAATACTCGCGGCGGTACCCCCACGAGTTCTCGGGCGGCCAGCGCCAGCGGATCGGGATCGCCAGGGCCCTGGCCCTTAGCCCCGAATTCATCTTTGCCGACGAGCCGGTCTCGGCTCTCGACGTGTCGATCCAGTCGCAGGTCCTCAACCTCCTCGGGGACCTCCGCGAGCGGTTCAACCTGACCTTCCTGTTCGTCGCCCACAACCTGTCGGTGGTCCAGTACATCAGCGACCGAGTTGGGGTGATGTACCTGGGCAAGCTGGTCGAGGTGGCCGAGGTGGCCGAGCTGTACGCCCACCCTCGGCATCCGTACACGGTGGCGCTGCTGTCCGCCGTACCGACTCCGGATCCACGGGTCCGCAAGCGCCACCTGGTGCTCAAGGGCGACGTGCCGTCGCCGGCCAACCCACCAAGTGGTTGCCGATTCCATACCCGCTGCTGGCTTCGGGAGCAGCTCGGCAATCCCGAGAATTGCCAGACCGACGATCCGGCTGTGCGGGATCTCGGTGGCGGCCACCTCGTTGCCTGCCACTACGCGGAGCGCATTTCCGACAGCGTGGCCAAGGAGGCCGTCCAGGGCACCGTTGTCACCGAG
>JBBRIM010000053.1:0-14378 GCA_038221095.1 Candidatus Limnocylindrales bacterium | reverse complement strand
AGCGGATCGTCCCCCGCGGGCCATGGATCTCGAGTTCCATCCGACCCGGCATCGGGACGTCCGGAGCATCCGGACGGATCGGATAGGTCGACTCGTTGACGAAGATCGAGCCGATCGCGCCACTCTCGAATGACAGGACGGCAACCCCGCCGTCCTCGACCCCGGCCAGCCCGCGCGCATACGTCGTGGTCCGACCGTATACCTCGACAATCGGGCAGCCGACGAGCCAGGCCAGGCGGTCGACCATGTGGACCGCGTCGTGCATCAGCTCGCCGCCGCCGGCCTGTGCGCGATCGTAGTACCAGTCGGGCCACGGTCCGTGTTCTCCGAACGAGAAGATGTCCTGGGCGAGCATCGGCGGCCCGAGCCGGCCTGCTTCGATCAGCTCGCGGGCCTTGATGAGCTCGGCATGGAAGCGGTGGGTCAGGCCGAGCATCAGGACGACACCGCTGGCCCGGCACGCCCGACTGATCTGGTCGCAGTCGGCGACCGACGTCGCCATCGGCTTCTCGAGCAGGACATGGACGCCTGCCGCCGCCGCCATCTCGACGAAGCTTCGATGGCCTGCGGTCGGCGTACAGATGCTGACGGCGTCGACGGCCTCGGCTGCCAGCATCGCAGCCATGTCGAGGTACGGCCGAGCGCCAAACCGCTCGGCGATCGCCGCCGTTCGAGTTGCATCCCGCCCGACAAATGCGACGAGTTCCGCATCGTCCTGGGCTTGGTAGGCCTGGGCGTGGTCAACGCCAACGATTCCACCGCCGACGATCGCGACCCGCAGAGGAGAGCCAGGTGCCAAGCTCACCGTAGTTTCAGGAAGCCCCGATCGGCTGATGACGGCGGCTGGCGACCCCCTCGAGCGCCTCGAGCAGGCGATCGACCTCCCCGCTGGTCGTGTAGTGCGAGATTCCCAGCCGGAGTACGCCCCCGCCCTCGGCCAGGCCCAGCCGCTCAATGAGCGCCTGAGCGTAGAAGTCGCCATCCCAGGTGAAGAGGCCCTGACGTCCGAGCGCGGCCGCCGCATCACGCGGCGAGAGCCCCTCGATCGTCAGCGCGACGGTCGGAACCTTCTCGGCGGCGAACCGGGCCGGGTCAGTGATTCCCCACTGGCGCACGCCGGGGATCGTCCGGACGCCAGCAACGAGCCGAGCGTGCAGGTCGAGTTCGTGGGCACGAACAGCGTTCATGCCGGCCACCAATCGCTCGCGTCTCGATGCCCCCTGCCCGGCCGTCCCGAACCGATCACCAAGCGAGGCCAGGTATTCGACCGCCGCAGCCGCTCCCGCAATCGCCTCGAAGTTCTGGGTCCCCGTCTCGAACCGGTCATGAGCCGGCCGGACCTTGTAGGCCGGCAGCCGATCGAGGATGTCGCGCTTGCCATAGACGGCCCCGAGGTGGGGGCCGTACCACTTGTAGGCGGACGTGACCAGGAAGTCGGCATCAAGCGCCGCGACATCGAGCGGGCCGTGGGGAGCGTAGGCGACCGCGTCGACCCACGCCCAGGCGCCGACCGCGTGCGCCCGCTGGACGATATCCGCGACCGGGTTGATCGTCCCGACCGCGTTCGACGCATAGCCGACTGCGACCAGGCGCGTCCGGGCCGAGAGCTTGGCCTCGAGGTCGGCCAGGTTCAGCGTGCAATCCTGGGGGTCGATGTCGACGGTCCTGACCACCAGGCCACGGTCCGCGGCCATCGCCCGCCAGGGCGACACGTTCCCCTCGTGGTCCAGCGTCGTCACCACGATCTCGTCGCCGGGCGAGAAGGTCGCGCCGATCGATCGGCTCAGGTGAAACGTGAGCGTTGTCATGTTGGCGCCGAACTTGATCTCGTCGGGCGAGGACGCGCCGTACAGGTCGGCCAGGGCCTGGTGGGCCTCGGCGACGAGCGCGTCCGATCGTTCGCTGGTGGCGAACGCGCCGCCGTCGTTGGCATTGGAGCGGATGTAGTAGTCGGCGATCGCGTCGATCACGCGCTGGGGCACCTGCGTCCCGCCCGGCCCGTCGAAGTAGGCGACCGGCCGACCGTGCTCTTCGAGCCCCAGTGCGGGGAACTCAGGTCGGATCAGCGTCGGGTCGAGCCTGGTCATGGGTCTCCTCGAAGTCGTTGGCGAACCGGCGATTCGGTCGTCGGGTTGGCATAGCGCTCGTGCCATTCTGGCGACCCCCACGAAACGATGCGCTCGGGTTCGAGCCGGATCAGGGCCCGCTCAAGGTCACGCGAGCGTTCGATGTAGGCAAGGCCCGCGTCCCCCTCATAGCGCGCCGCCATCCGTCGGGCGAGGTCGAGCGTGGGTCCTTCCAGCGCAGCGGGCTGACCGACGATCTCCGCACGACCGAAGACCTGGGCACGGCGGTCCGGATCGTCATCGGCCACGACCGACAGGCACACCCGCGGATCTCGGCGGATATCGTCAACGAACGATGACCGCGCCCGGGCGACGATCCACACCGCCGTCCCATCCCAGTCCAGCCAGACCGGAACGACGCTCGGGTAGCCGTCCGAGCGGACGACGGCGAGTCGGCCGAGGATCGGGCGACGGAGCAGGGCGTCGAGTTCGTCGGACGTGAGGCGGCCCGAGGGCACCCGGCTCACAGCAGCGACTCGGGCACCAACAGTCGGGCGATCCGAGCCGTCGCGACCGCGAGATGGTCGCCGGCACGGGCGAGGACCGGCCCGAGGTGCCCGGCCAGGAGTCGTTCGGGGCTCAACTCCGCGAGTCGCTCGACGCTCCGAAGGGCAGCCTGAAGGTCGCAGTCCCAGGTGTCCTGGAGAAGGATTCTGCCCGCCGGAAACAGCGCATCACCGGAGAACAGTGTCCGCCCCCGATCGATCTCGGCGAGGAATGCGAGGTGCCCGCGGGCGTGTCCGGGCGTGGCGATCGCCCGGAAGGCAAGATCGCCGACGGATAGAACGTCGTCGTCGGACAGGACCAGGTCCGGATCGCAGGGCGCGAGCCGGTAGTCGGCTGGATAGATCCCGGCCACTCGGCCACGATCGACGCTGGTCGCGGCTTCGTCGCCTTGAGCAAGCCACCCACCGACCTCGACGGACGCGGCGATCTGGATGCCGGGTACGGCAGCCCGCCAGGCCGCTGCCCCTCCAGCGTGGTCGCCGTGGCCGTGGGTGAGGAGCACCCAGGCGATCCGCTGAGGGTCGACTCCATCGGCCCGAACCGCCGCGAGGATCGCCTCGATGCTGCGGCCCGCGCCGGCGTCGATGACAACGTGGCCGTCCCCGGTCGTCACGAGGTAGACCTGGGCATCGATCATGTCCGTCGGCTTCCAGTCGGCCTCGCCGCTGCCCACGAGATGGATCCGTTCGGTGAGCTTCATTGAGTCGAGGTGAGACTGCCGACGGGCCGTCCGCCCGCCGCGGCACGCCAGGCGACCGCCTGCTCCGGCACGTTCGAGTCGATTGCATCGAGGCCAATCGCCCGGGCATGGCGGATCGCGGCCTCCTCGTCGCCGGTGCCCCCGGAAACGAGGAGGCCGGCGTTGTGGAGGCGATCGACGTCGGCCGCGGCGAGCCGCGCAGCCGGGATATTGACCACGGACGCCGCGCTGGCCCGGGCAAGCGCGACGAAATCTGGGTCCGGCTGATCGCGATCGACGATCAGCATCGTGGGCAGGTCGGGCACGGCCCGCCGAGCCGCCAGGAGTTCGGCCATTGAGAAGGAGCAGATCGCGAGCCGGTCGCGGACCGGGGAGCTGTCGAGAGCCGCGGCGAGCGGACCCCCGGTCGCGTTTCCCTTTGCCTCCACGACGGCCCCGATCCTGCCGCCGGAGGCCGTCCGGGCGTGGACGAGCATGTCGAGGACGTCGGACAGCAGCGGCAGCCGCTCCCCCGTGAAGCGAGACGCATACCAGGAGCCGGCGTCCAGGCCGGCCAGGACCTCCGAGGTCGCGGCCGAAACAGGGCCCGACCCATTCGTCGTCCGATCGAGCTCCTCGTCATGAATCACCACGAGGAGGCCGTCGAGCGACCGGTGGACGTCCAGTTCGAGGTAGTCGACGCCGGCGTCGATCGCGGCCCGAAAGCTCGCCATCGTGTTCTCTGGCGCCAGACCCGGGCTTCCCCGATGCCCCCCGATCCGGAGGCCGGCGTGTGGCTGCGTCCACCACGATGCCATGAAGTAACTCCGATTGTGAACAGCGTGGGAATGGAGGGGAGGCCGGTCGTCCCGGCCTCCCCTCCATCTGTGGGTCCGTCGAAACCTACGGGCCGTTCTTGTCGATCTCAGCCTGGATCTTGGCGGCGAGATCGCCCAGAGCCTTCTTCGGGTCGGCCCCACCCGTCAGGACGCTGTCGAGCGCAGTGTCCAACCCGTCCTTGAGCTCCGACCACTGCTGGATCATGGGATTGGTCCAGGTGGTCTTGAAGTTCGCGATGTCGAGGAAGGTCTTGAAGTGGGCGATCCCCGTGAGCTGCGGATCGGTGACGAGCGACTTCAGCTGGGGCACGCTCGCGTTCTGGACGGCCATCGTCCGGGAAGGATCGTCGGTCATCAGGTACATCCCGAACTTGGTCGCGGCAAGCGGATCCTTCGAGCCCTTGGGGACAAAGAAGGCATTGCCGTTGACGAAGCCCGCGCCGTAGTTGGAGGGATCGACTGCGGGGAACGGTGCAGTCTCGTAGTGCAGGTTCGGGGCGAAGTTCGGGGCATATGCGGCGCCCGGGACCCATTCACCGAACAGGCCCATCGCGACCTTCCCGGTGTAGAGCAAATCCTCGTCCTCGGAGCCCTTGCTGGCGACGAGGTTGGTGAGCTCCTTCTTCTTGTTGTAGGTGTCGAAGTACTTCTTGTACCAGGTGAACCAGTCGACGCAAGCCTGGCTGTCGATCGTGATCTTCTTGGCCACGTCGTCGTAGTACTTGCAACCAAAGAGCTGGCTCAACTCGGTCAGGTTGTTGCCCGGGTAGTTGGGGATGAAGCCCGCCCGCGCGAGCGATCCATCCGTGTTGTACTTCGTCAGTTTCGCTGCGTCGGTCCACAACTCGTCAAGCGTCGTCGGCGGTTTCGTCGGGTCCAGCCCGACCTCCTTGAACGCATCGGTGTTCCAGTAGAAGCCCCAGGTATCCTGCAGGAACGGCAGCCCGTAGAGCTTGCCGGCATAGCTGACCCACGACAGCGACGCGGGGAAGACATTGTCCGTGTTCGCGCCGGCCTGCTTGATCAGGTCATCCATGGGCAGGATGACGCCGTCGTGAGCGAAACCCGGGACGGCCTCGTTGTTGCACATGATCACCATGTCCGGGGGAGCACCACCGGCCACGGCAGCGGCGATCTGCTCCGTCTTGATGGAGCCACTGATCCCGCGGACCTGGATCGCCGGGTTGGCGGCATTCCACGCCTGGATGATCTTCTCCATTGCCTTGACCTCGCCCTCACCCGACCAGCAATAGCGGAGGACCAGGTTGACCGGCGCGGCAGCCGGCGAGGGAGTCGAGCCGGCCGCCGAACCGGTCGGACCGGCACTTGTGACGGGCGCGGGCGTGCTCGCCGAGCCGCACGCGGCGAGCACGAGCGCCACCGTCGCGATGCCCGTCAAGAACTTCCATCTCAGCATCTGGTCAGAACCCTCCTACTTCGTGGCGCCCTGTCCGCCTCAGGCGGCGGGCGGACCTCGTCATGGATGCGGACTCGTCGCCGCGATGTGCCTCGGGTGTCGAGCTCCTCCTTTCGTCCGGTCGATGACCGGTCGTCAGCCTTTCAAGCCGGTGATCTGGATGCCTTCGATGAATTTACGTTGGGCGAAGAAGTACAGGACGATGAGGGGCAGCGTGATCGCCACCGAGGCGGCCATGGAGAGCGGCCAGTCGGTCTTGTGCGCTGACTGGAACGTCTGGACTGCCAGCGAGAGCGGCTGCAGATCCGGGTTCTGGAGATAGATCAGCGGCCCGAAGAAGTCGGTCCACTTGTCGATGAACGTGAAGAGGCCAACCGTGATGAGCGCTGGCCAGGACAATGGCACGATGATCCTGGTCAGGATCCGGAACTCACTCGCGCCGTCGATCCGGGCCGCTTCTGAAAGCTCGGAGGGGATCCCCAGGAAGAACTGGCGGAGCAGGAAGATGAAGAACGGATTGCCCAGGAACGTAGGGACGAGGAGCGGCAGGAACGTCCCGACCCAGCCCAGCTTGGCGAAGATGACGTAGAGCGGGATGAACGTCACCTGACCTGGCAGCATCATCGTGGCCAGCAGGACGATGAACACAATGTCGCGCCCGGGCCAGCGAATCCGCGCGAAGCCATACGCGACCAGGCTGCATGACGCGACTGTTCCCACGACGGCCGGGACCGCATAGGTCAGGCTGTTGCGCACGGCCAGCGGGAAGTTGATCTTGGTGAGGGCATCGAGGTAGTTGCCGAATACCCACGGATTCGGGATCCACACAGGAGGGGTGGCGATTGCCTGGGGGCCGGTCTTGAGGGAGGTCGACACCATCCACGCGAACGGGGCTGCGAACGCCAGGGCAAGGACCGCGAGCGCCACATAGACGGCGATCCGGCCGACCGGTGGCCGCCGCCGAACACGGTTGGGATTGGCGCGACGCGCATCGTCCAGGGGCCGGCCGCGGGTGCCGACGAGGCCGGTGGGCTCGGTCATCGATCGCCCTCGTAGTAGACCCGGCTCCGAGCGACGCGCAGGAGGAGCAGCGTCGTGGCCAGCACGATCACGAGCAGGACCCAGGCGAGCGCCGACGCGTAACCGATCTTGAAGTAGCGGAACGCGTTGTTGTACAGGTTCAGGCCGTAGAAGAGGAGGGAGTTCTCGATCCCACCAGCTGCGCCGCTGCCACGGCCGACGGTCCCCTCACTGATGACGTACGCCTGGGTGAAGTATTGGAATGCACCGATCGCACCGGTGATCAGGTTGAACAGGATCGCCGGGCTGATCATCGGGATCGTGACGTTGCGGATCTTCGCCCACGCTCCAGCGCCGTCGACCTCGGCCGCCTCGTAGAGAGACTTGGGCACGCCCTGGAGTGCGCCGAGGTAGATGATCACGACATCGCCGGCGCCCCAGATCATCATCAGGATGATCCCGGGCTTCGACCAATCCGCGTCGTAGAACCAGCTCGGATGTGGTAGCCCGATCGCGCTCAGGCCCTGGTTCACGAGCCCGTACTGCGGGTTGAGGAGCCAGATCCACAGGAGTGCGCTCGCAACCGAGGGGACGACAACCGGCAGGTAGAAGATCGTGCGGAATACCCCGAGGCCCACGATCCGCTTGACGTTGAGGAGGAGAGCGATCCCGAGCGCACTCGTTACGGCCAGCGGGATGCCGATGAGGGTCAGGAAGATGGTGTTGCCCAGCGACTTCCAGAACAGCGGATCGGCCACCATCTGCTGGTAGTTGGCCAAGCCGACCCAGTGCGGATCGTTGAGCAGCTTGATGTCGGTGAAGCTGTAGTACAGCGAGGCGAGGGCCGGGTACAGGTAGAACCCCAGGAAACCGAGCAGCCAGGGCGAGATGAACAGCAGGCCGACGGCGAAGTTGCGGCGCGTTCTCGGCGTCCAGTCGACCCCGCCAGTCAGCCGGCGGCGCCGGCGCGGGAGCAACGAACTCACGACCCGGTCCCGACAGCGAACCCGCTGGTCTTGGCAGGCCCGGCGGGTCGAGGAAGGATTGCCCGCTTACGCACCCGGCTGACTCTCCGCGTCGATCGGTGGGTCGATCATGCTATGCTATCCTTGGGTCGGTCGACTGTCAACCATTGACCGTCGAGAATCGGCTGGACGGAAGGACGATGCTGGGCGAACGTGGCGGGTTCGGCAACGACGCGATCGTCGCGATCGAAGTGGCGCGGGCCGCCGGTCGCCACGTTCGAGCGGCCTTCTCGGGCCCCCGCGGCGGCGCCCCTGGACCCGCGCGATCGCGGCGCAACGGGCCTCATGACGTGGTCGCCCGGACCGACCTTGAGTCCGAACGGCTGATTGCTCGGCTCTTCGCCCGGACGTTTCCGGGCGACGGATTTCTCGGCGAGGAGACCGTCCCGCGGCCCGCTGTAACCGGCGCGGGATTGCCCCGGACATGGATCGTTGACCCAATCGATGGGACGGTTGGGTTTGTCGCGGGGATCCCGTTCTTCTCGATCAGCATCGCCCTGGCAGTCGGCAAGCGGCTCATGACCGGCGTGGTCCACGACCCGATCCACGACGAGACCTTCGTCGCTGAGCGAGGTGACGGCGCGTGGCTGCTGAGCGACCCATCCGGGCTCGAACCGCGCCGAAGGCTGCGCATCAGGCGCCTGGCGGCCGCGGCCGACGCTGTGGTCGGGGGAGATCCGGGCGAACCCGACGATCTCGAGGCCGTCGCCCGGGTGAACGTGCTCCGCAGCCAGGTCCGCGTGGTCCGGACCCTGGGAAGCACGGCGCTCAGCCTCGCCTACCTGGCGGCCGGTCGGCTCGACGGCGTCCTCCAGGTTCGCGGCCTCCAGGCGGTTGACATCGCGGCAGGTGGACTGCTGGCCCTGGAGGCCGGTGCCCGCGTGACCGACGCCGACGGCGCCCGCTGGTTGGACCTCGCCAATCCCGCGCATGGGCGGGGTATCGCGGCCGGAAGTCCCGCGGTCCATCGATACTTGCTCGGGGCCTGAGCGACCCAGTCCTGTCAGATCGATGCGACGCCTTCGAGGTAGGACGTCACCTTGTCCCGGGCTCGTTCGCAGTGCTCGACGACCGCACGCTGAGCGCCGTCCGCGTCGCCGCTCGTGATCGCCTTGAGGATCCGGCGATGCTCCTCCGCACTGGCCTCCGCGTAGGGTACGAGCTGGTCGTACGTCAACAGCATCTGGATCACAGGCACGTAGCGGTTGAAGATCTCGAGCAGGCGCGCATTCCCCGTCAACTCGCAGATCTGGGCGTGGAAGGCAAGATCCTCGCTTCGAAGCGACCGCCGGTCGCGGGAACCTTCCGCCAGGGCAATGGCCTCGAGCGTCTGTGCCAGCGGAGCGAGCAGCTCCGGTTCGCTGCGCATCGCGAGCAAACGAGCGGCTCGGCCTTCGACGGCAGCCCGCACATCGTAGATCTCCCGAACGTCGTTGGGGCTGAGCGACAGGACGAACGCCCCCTGGCGTGACTCCTCCCGGACGAGACCATCGGCGATCAGGATCTTGAGCGCCTCCCGGACCGTTCCACGACTCACGGCCAGGCGCGCTGCGAGCTTCGCCTCGACGAGGTGCGTCCCAGGGCGCAGGTTGCCCGACAGGATCTGCTCGCGCAGGAGATCGGAAGCGTCCTCGGCGAGCTTCCGCGGCGCGCTGATCGGGTGGAGTGCCGGAAGGTCGTCGTGATCCAGCGGGCCCGCCTCGTCGTCCCCGACGACCATGCCCCACCTCCCTCTCCGCCGCCGCACGGTTGGGGCGGTGTGCCATGGGACAGTCTGGCATGTCGAAGGTCGACCGTCTACCACTGCCCAACTGCGGTCCATCACCCGACGGCAGGTCGATCATTGGGCGAATGCCGGACCAAGAAGCACGCGGGGATCGTTGGCGTAGACACCGTCGACGCCGGCGTCCAGCATTGCTCGTGCAATGGGCGCCGTCTGGGTGTCCCAGGCGAACGCCAGGCAGCCGGCCGCGTGGACCGCCGCGATGGCCTCGGCGGCGGGTCCTGTCCGGCCCCAGTCCCGCCAGTGGAGGTTGAGCACGCCGACGCCGCTCGCGCGAAGTCGTTGGGCATGGGCCTCGAGTCCATCGAGGACCTCCCCGCCCGCGGAATGGACGAGCGCCACATCTGGCGCCCGAGGCCTGATGGCTCCCAGCACGTCGAGCTGGTCGTGGCACAGGAACAGCCCGACGACGGCCGCCTGTCCAAACCGGCGAGCGCACGCGATCACCGCATCGGCGGCGTCAATCGGGCGCCCATCGTTCAGGTCAAGCGATAGCGGCCAGGAGGTCCCACAGGCGACGTACAGATCGGCGAGAGTCGGGATCGCCAGACGACGCAGTCCGGCAACCGTCGTCCGACCGACCGTGATGGGGCCGCGAGGCGTTTGGACGACGGGGTCGTGAACCAGCATCGGCGTGCCGTCCACGGCGAGATGGACATCGCTCTCCAGGCCGGTCGCCCCGAGCTCGATCGCGAGGCGGAACGACTCCAGGGTGTTCTCGGGCGCGAGGGCCATTGCCCCACGATGGGCAAACAGGATCGGCGCTGCGGCACGGCCTCGGGCTTGTCCTGCTCGAGCGGTTATCGACCGCCTAGCCACGTCGCAACTGGACGGTGGTGATCTGCCACGGCCCCAGCTGGAGGCGCAGGGCGCCGTTGATGAGCGCGAGATCGACCCCGGGATTGCCTAACAGATCAGCCGACCTGGCTTGCTCGAATGACCCCCGCACGATGGCTTCGCGGGCGACTGCCGTCTCGTTCACAAGCCGCAGTTCCAGCGTTTCGCCCAGCCGCCGCAGGGCGCTCATGACGATGCCGTCGCCCTCGATTGAGAGCTCTCGCTTGTCGACCAGCATCGGGTCGTCGATGCCGACCCCGGGCGCCACCAGGAACGCGCTGCGATAGCGCTCGAGCGCGCGGAGAACAGCTGGGTCGGGCGCCCCCGAATGGGGCATGACGGCGAATGAAGCGGCGCGTGCGCCGATACCCTGCCCGGTAGGCGCTTTGATGACCGGACCGGCGGGCTCGGCGCGCCAGGGGTGATTGTCCCGGCTGATGAGGCCGGTCGCGCGCAGCAGGGTGAGGGCGAGCTCTTCACCGTCGACCAGCTCGAACTCCGTGAGATGGTCGAGCAGGACGACGGCACCATCGGCGGCGACGAACCCGTGGGCCGGGAACGTCGGAAGCGGATGCTCACCGTGCCCGCCCTCCATCGTCAGGCCACGCTCCACGATCGCGAACTGGCCCTCCGCGTAGGAACGGTCCGCTCGTCCGGGGAGCGGAACGTGGAAGCGGACGCGATGATCGCGCGAGGCGTTGTCGAAGGCCAGCCTCAGCCGCACGAACGGCTCGTCGGCGCGCAGCTCCACCTCCATCGTCACCCGGGTCGTCGCGTTCTCGGCCGTTCGCGTTCCGAGATCGTCGGTCAAGCCAAGCGGCCAGGTGTACGTTCGCTCGAGACCGAGCACCCCCCGCAAGGGCCCCTGCTCGACGGCCTCCACGCGCACGGCAACCGGGGCGTCGACGATACGGTCCCGCGCCGGCGGCGCGTAGTTGTAGGCGTCGCCGACATCGCCCCCGTCGACGATCCTCCCGACGCCCTCGAGCCGGAGATTGGCGCCCTCGATCGTCAAGCTGCCATCGGGGTCAACTTCCACCGACAGGAGCCCGTTCGAGAGGCCCCCAGCTCGGCCTCGAACGACGCCCGTTGCGGACGGCTCGAGTACCTCGTCTGCCTCGCTCGCCCTCGCTGGCAGCAACACGGCCCAGCCAAGGGCCGCCACGGGCACATTTGCGACGAGGCGTCGCTGGGGCCGGGCAACGACCCGAAGTAGCCAGACAAGCCCCGGAGTCGCCAGATCGGCGGCTTCTGCGGCAACCTTCAACTCGTCCAGCAAGGCGTCGATGTCCAGGTTCGGTGGATCCGGAACCCGGGCGACCGCGATCGTCAGGACCCCGCGTCCGGACGGGCCTGGGGCTGGGTCGATTTGGAAGCCGTTGACGATGTAGGAATAGAGTTCGCGCGCGTGCATCCGGTTCTTCAGATACCTGGCGACATCGGCCGCAGGGACTGTCCGTTCGTCCAGGACGGCGGTGTCCACGCCGAGTTCCTGCGCGACCAAACGGGTGCCGTCGGCCAAGGCCAGGCCCGTCACCGATTCGGCTGGGGCGACCAACTCGACAAGGTCGTTCCTGGCAAATGGAGACGGATTCCAGACGACCCAGCCCGTGGGTGGCGCGGCTTTGGCGATCGAGCGCATGGTTGCGTCGACGAGGCCGCGAGCCACTTGTTCCGCCGTGGCGAAGCGGCTGAGGACCTGCTGGACGGTCTCCTCGGCAGAACATGCGCAGATCGAGTCGTGGGCCGAATTCTCGATGACCCGACTCCAGGCGAGGGTCAGCTCCCGCTCGGGCCACCTGGTTCCGTGGAGTGCGATGAGCGGCTCTGCCCGGCGTTCGAGCCAGCGCTCAGCCCGCGCCGCAGCCTGCTTCACCTCGACCCGGTGAGACGACACGCCCATCAGCACGTTGGCGCGGGCGCTCGAGCGGAGCTCGCCTGTCCATGCCAGGGTCGGCAGGATTGCCTGGCGGGTCGCTGCGAGGTAGTCCTCGAGCGTCTCGATGCGTACTTCGTAGCGGTCCTGGCCGGCGTTGAATGCCTCGATCATCGCGGCGTAGCCGGGCAGCGGCAGAGAGTGGTCCTCTCCGTACATCGCGAGGACCTCATCCTGGCCGAACCAGGGCCGCATCTCTGCGACGTACACGTCCAGCTTCCTTCCGATCCGGTCGATTTGGTCGAACACGTCGCGAGCATTGCCGTAGCCGCGGTAGAGGTACTCGCAGCGGACGGCGGTTCCATCCGGCGCGGACCAACTGAACGCGTGTCGATCGATGGCATGGGGCACGCCCCGCCAGACCACCGCGTCATGGATCCCTACCTGCGCAAGGATCTGGGGCATCTGGGCGACATGCCCGAACATGTCGGGCAGATAGCCGACCCGCATCACGTGGCCGAGCTCCCCGGAGCGGCGCATACCTCGCTCGAGGTTCCTCACCAGGGTCTCCGCGGACACGAGGTACTCGTCCATCAGAATCGCCCAGGGACCAACTGCCAATCGTCCGTCAGCGACGAGTCTCTTGAGACGCGCGGCCGCGTCGGGACGAAATTCGAGATAGTCGTCGACCGTTGCGGTTTGGCCGTCGAGCGTGAAACGGACCCGCTGGTCGGCTTCCATCTCGTCCAGGAGTCCGTCGATCAGGCCGACGAGCCGGAGCCGAAACGTCTCAAATGGGAGGTACCACTCGCGGTCCCAGTGGGTGTGTGGGACGAGGTGGATGATCTCCCGGGGCTCACTCCTCATCGGCGCTCCAGGCATTCGCGTCACGGTCGCGAGGCCGGATGGGGCAAGGCAATGTCAGCGATCGTCGCGCCCCGGTCGTGCTGCGCGCCGATGACAAAACGAGAAGCCCTGGGCCCGGGCGGTGTCGTCGGCGGCCTGCACAAGCTCCGGGAAGAACGGATTCTGGATGTTCGTGACAATCAGCCCAAGCGTGCGTGTTGCCCGCAGGACGACGTCAGTGATCGTCGGCTGGGATCGTTTCCCAAACTGGTCAGCCATTGCGTGTCGGGTCGTCGGTCACGGCCCGATACTCGTGCCAGGGTGATCCGCTTCACAGCGGTGTTGGTCGTCCGCTGCGTTGAGGTACATGCCCTCGTCCAAACCCTCGTGTTATCGATTGCGTAGTCGACCACGAATTCTCTACTCGGCCAACTGGCCAGTCAAGCGCGAGAATCCCCGGCGGAATTGGATTGCCCGGGTTAGGACCGGCGTCCCGGCGACCGTCAGGGCATTGGCCTACGATGCCACAGCCACCGGAACGAGCAGCGCGAGGAAGACAGCATTGGGCCAGACCTTCGACGTCGTGATCATCGGTGCCGGTCAGGCCGGCCTGTCGCTGAGTCACGAGCTCACCCGATCGAAGCGTGAGCACGTGATCCTCGAGCGCGGGCGGGTCGGCCAGGCCTGGCGTGGCCGCTGGGACAGCTTCTGCCTGGTCCTCCCGAACTGGACGGTCAAGCTCGCCGGACAGCCCTATCCCGGGCCGGACCCCGACGGCTTCATGGAGCGCGACGTCTTCGTCGACTACCTCTCCGGCTATGCCCAATCGTTTGCTGCTCCGATCCGCGAAGGCGTGTCGGTCGACTCGCTCGAAGCTGCCAGTGGCGGCGGGTTCCTGCTCCGAACGACGATCGGCGAGCTCACGGCCCGTGAAGTGGTGGTCGCCACCGGGGGCTACCAGAAGCCGTACCGACCGGCCCCCACCGCCGAGCTGCCGGCATCGCTGACGGTCATCGATGTTGCGGGCTACGCGAGTCCTGCCGGACTCCCGCCCGGCCGGGTGCTCGTGATCGGCAGCGGCCAGACCGGCTGCCAGATCGCCGAGGAGCTCCACCTTGCCGGTCGCGACGTGGTCCTCGCCTGCGGCAAGGCGCCCTGGCAGCCCCGCCGGGTGGGCGACCGGGACATCATGGCCTTCGTTGCCGGAACGCCGTTCATGAACATGACCGCGGCAGACCTGCCGAGTCCGATGGCCCGGCTCGCGCCGCTCCCGCAGGCCAGCGGGCGGTTCGGCGGCCATGACCTCCACTATCGAACGCTCCAGGCGATGGGCGTGACCCTGGCGGGCCACTTTCTCGGCATCAATGATGGTCAAGCTCGGTTTGCCGACGACCTGGCCGACTCCGTTGCCTATGGCGACGCG
>JBBRIM010000052.1:0-14694 GCA_038221095.1 Candidatus Limnocylindrales bacterium | reverse complement strand
GAGGGGACCTGGGCTGTCTCGGCGGCCATCGTCCCGATGATACGGGCGGCGGTACCATCGCCGCGATGGCTGCCCCCAACCGCCTCGCAGACGAGACGAGTCCCTACCTGCTCCAGCACGCTCACAACCCGGTCGAGTGGTACCCGTGGGGACCCGAGGCGCTGGAGCGGGCGAAGGCCGAGGACAAGCCGATCTTCCTGTCGATCGGTTACGCGGCCTGTCACTGGTGCCACGTGATGGAGCGCGAGTCGTTCGAGGATCCGGTCACCGCGGCCGAGTTGGCTCGTGACTTCATCGCGATCAAAGTGGATCGCGAGGAGCGGCCCGATCTCGACCAGGTCTACATGGGCGCCGTCCAGGCGATGACCGGCCAGGGCGGCTGGCCCATGAGCGTCTTCCTGACCCCGGACGGCCGGCCGTTCTACGGCGGGACGTACTTCCCGTCGGCGCCACGGGGCGAGATGCCAGCCTTTCGGCAGGTGCTTGCTGCGATCGCCCATGCCTGGCACGAGCAGCGGACCTCGATCGAGGCATCCGGTGATCGCCTCGTGGCTACCCTGTCGGAGGGGCTGCGCGACAGCGCCGCGACCGGCTCAGCGGGCGAGCCGGAGGCCCTGCCGGCCGGGGCGATCGCCGCTGCGGTGGCCACGCTCCAGACGACCTTCGACGAACGCGACGGCGGCTGGGGCCGGGCGCCCAAGGTCCCCCAGCCGATGACGATCGAGGTCCTGCTCCGCCGCCTCGCGGCCGTGGGGCCCGCCGGCGATCCGGCCGCCCTGCTGATGCTCAGGACCACCCTAGACCGGATGGCCGCCGGTGGCCTGCGCGACCAGCTCGGTGGCGGCTTCCACCGCTACTCGACCGACGGGCACTGGCTGGCGCCGCATTTCGAGCAGATGCTCTATGACAACGCCCAGCTCGGCCGGGCCTATCTCCATGCCTGGCAGCTCCTCGGCCTCGAGGCTGACCGGGCGGTCGCCGCCGGCACCCTCGACGCGATCGTGCGCGACTTCACGACAGCGGACGGTGGCTTCGCCGCCAGTCGCGATGCCGACACGGGCGGGGTGGAGGGCGCCACGTTCACCTGGACCCCGGCCGAGGTGGCCGCCGCGCTCGAGAGCGCCCCGGAGGGCGACCTTGCCCTCGTCCGGGCGGCCTGGGACGTGACCGAGGGCGGCAACTGGCACGAGGGCCACGGCCGGACGATCCTGCGCCGGGTTCGGACCGACGAACAGCTGGCCGAGACGTTCGGCGTGACGGTCGCTCAAATCGGGGACCGCCTGGAGTCGGCCCGAGCCGCTCTCCTGTCGGCGCGCGACCTGCGCCCCCAGCCAACCCGTGATGACAAGGTCCTGGCCGGCTGGAATGGCCTGGCGATCGCCGCCCTGGCCGAGGCGGCGGTGGCGTTCGGTACGGCCGCCGACGGCCAACGGGCCGATCGATACCGGGCCGCGGCAATCGGGGCAGCCGGCGACTGTCTCGGCGGCCTGCTCGACGAGGGCGGCCGGCTTGGACGGAGCTGGAAGGACGGCCGGGCGAGCGGCTCGGGCGTCCTCGAGGACTACGCGTGCCTGGCCGAGGGGCTGCTGGCGCTCTACGGGGCCACGTTCGACGAGCGCTGGTTTGTGGCTGCCCGCGACCTGGCCGACGCGATCCTGGCCCGGTTTGCCGATCCGGCCGGCGGTTTCTTCGATACGGCCGATGACCACGAGGTCCTGATCACCCGCCCGAAGGACCTCCAGGACAACGCCGTCCCGTCGGGCAGCGCGATGGCCGCGACCGTTCTCCTGCGCCTCGCGGCGCTCACCGGCGAGGGTCGCTACCGCGATGCTGCCGAAGGTGCGCTGGGCCTCGTGGCGGACGTCGCCCCGCGCCATCCGACCTTCTTCGGCCAGTGGCTGACCGCCCTTGACTTCGCCCTGGCCGACGTCACCGAGATCGCGATCGCCGGCGAACCGGGCCGGGCTGGAACGGCCCGGCTGCTGGCGGTGGTGCGGTCCGGCTTCCGGCCAAACCAGGTCGTAGCGCTGCTGGGCCAGCCGGGCGCGAGCTCGATCCCGTTGCTCGACAACCGGGTCGAGCTCGACGGACGCCCCACCGCCTACCTCTGCCACGGGTTCGTCTGTCGCCTGCCGGTGACCGACCCCGACGCCCTGCGCGGCCTGCTCGGCGAGCCGTCCCCGGCGCCGGGAGGATGAGCCGGGGCGCAATCCCGAGACCGGCCCGTTCAGCCATTGGACAACAGCCGTCCCCGGCCCATCCAGCCGCGACGGTGGTCCTCCTTCGGCCCATACCGGACGGGGGGCGAGGTGCACTCGAGGTGCTGCTCACCCTGCGCCCCGATTCGATGGCCTTCGGCGGCGGCCTGCACGTCTTCCCGGGGGGCCGGGTCGAGCCCGGCGACGGCAACCTGCGACTGCTTGGCCGGACCCGGGCAGGGGACGCCAGCCGGGTCGCGGCGCTGCGCGAGCTGTTCGAGGAGGCGGGGATCCTGCTGGCCGATCGATCCGACGGCCGGCCTGCCCGATCCGACCCGATCCTCGCCGCGGAGTTGCCTCGCCTGCGGGTGGCCCTGGCGGCCGGCGACATGGACCTCGTCACGCTCCTCGAGCGCTTCGACCTGACCCTGGCCACCGACCGGCTCGTCCCGGTCGCCCGCTGGCGGACGCCGCGCGCCTATCCCCGCCGGTTCGATACCCGCTTCTTCGCCGTCGAGCTGCCCGCCGGGGCAGAGGTGGATCTCGATCCGCACGAGGTGGCCGGCCACACCTGGCTGACCCCGGCCGCGGCGCTGGCGGCGATGGCCGCCAACCAGATTCGCCTGTGGCCGCCAACCTCGACCACGCTCCAGCGCCTCGAGCGGGCGACCAGCCTCGAGGAGATCCGGACGCGGCTCGCCCTGATCAGCGATTTGCCGTTCACCCGCGAGGACCTCGGCGGGGGAGTGATCGTGCTCACCGGCGGAAGTGCCTTCGGTCCAACGGGTCGGCCGGCCAACACGATCCTGGTCGGCCAACGCCGGATCGTCGTGGTCGATCCAGGCGACCCGGACGAGGCCTTCGTCGACCTGATCGAGGCGGAGGTGGTGGCCCTCGGCGGGGAGATTGTGGCGATCGCCCTGACCCATGTCGATCCTGGCCACGCGGCCGGATCGGTCGAGCTACAGGAGAGGACCGGGGCACCGATCTTCGCCGGTCCCGGCGGCGGCGCGTCCCTCTCGTGGCCCGTGGACGAGCTCGCCGATGGCGCGCGGATTGACCTGGGAGACACTCCGCTCGAGGTGATCGAGGCACCCGGCCACGGGCCGGACCACATCGTCTTCCGGCTGCCGGACTCCACGATCCTGACCGGGGATGCCCTGACTGACCGGCCCACGAAGGTCATGCCGCCGATCGGCGACCTGGCCGCTGCGCGGACCACCCTTGAGCGGTTCGCTGCCCTCGGGCCTCGCAGGGTCGTGCCGGGCCACGGGCCGGTCATCGCCGATCCGGCCGCGGCGATCCGGGCGTCGCTCGCCGCGCTGGCGGCGGGAGCGCCTCGAACATAGCTCCAGAGCCTGGACCCTGATCCGGGCCCGGACCCTAGGGCCCGACCGTCCGGTTCAGGTTGCGCAGGAAGTTGACGCCTTCGTCGACTTCTTCGACTGGGGCGTACGGACCGGGCATCAGGAAGGCGGGCCGGCCGGCCAGGGCAACGCCGGGGAGCTGGCCCCATTTCTCGACGAGCGACCGCCCGGCGGTGATCTCGGCCGCCCGCTTGTAGATGAACACGACCGCGCTGGGGCGCCAGATCGCGACCTTTTGCCAGAGCGGCCCGACGCCGGCGGTGAGCTCGGCGTCGGTGGCCACGTCGCGTGGCGTCGGCGCCCTGATCAGGTCGGTGATCCCGTGACCTGCCGCGACGAGGGCGTCATCGGCCGTTTCGACGGGCGTGCCAGGTGGCAGCACGCCGGCCAGCATTAGCCGTCGCCAGAACGTCCGGCCGAGGCGACCCTGGTGGTAGTGGCCCGCGGTGACACTGACGGGGGAGGGATTCAACCCAACGAACAGGAGCCGGGCACGCTCGGGCGGAAGGTCGACCAAGGTCTCGACCAGGCGCCCGTCGATCGTGATCGGAGCGCGATGCAGGCCGGGACCGGGCCGATGGAGCAGGTCGTCGAGGGCGGCCATCGCCGGATCAGGCCCGGGGTGGGGGGCGTGGGTCAGGCGGGACCGGGGCCGCCGGGCCCGGGCGTCTCCGGGGCTGGGGGCGCGGGTGGAGCCGGTGGCGCCGATGGCGCAGCCGGCGCTTCCGGTGGCGCAGCCGCTGGCGCACTCGGGGTGGTCGCTGCCGCTACCTCGTCCTTGTGCATCTCGGTCTTGATCTCGGACGCCTCACGTTTGGCCTCCTTGACCCCTCGGCCGAACATCTCGCCCAGCTGGGGCAGAGTTTTCGGGCCGCGCCAGACGATCACGACCACGAGGATGACGATCAGGATGATCAGGGGATCCTTCATGGGCCGATGGTACTCGACTCAGCGCAGGCCAACGGGGATGACCAGGCGGAGCGAGGTATGGGTCGGCGAGAAGGCGACCACCTTGTTATCGACCAGGCCGAACGCCTTGGCCGCCTCGATCACCTCGATGTCGCGCACGGTCGCCGCCTTGCCCTTGCGGGAGACGACCCAGATGGCCCCGTTCGAGACGATCTGCCCGCGCAGAGCGGCCAGCCGATGAAGCTCGCCGGCATCCTCGATTCCAACGAAGATAAGGTCAGATTCGGGCAGCGGCTCGCCCTCGGTGATGTCGTGGGTTCGCCCGGCCAGGAGTGCCCGGAAGGCGGCATCGTCGATCTCGATCAGGGCCACCCGGGCGCCGGGGCGGACGCCAAGCTTGTCGATCAGGGGTCGGCTGCTGACGAGGTCGGCCATCGCCGGATCGTGCCACAGCTCGGGCCATGGTGCGGCGACCGGCCGTCCGATTGGTGCTCCAGGAGCGACAAACGTGCCCCTTTCGACCCTCGCTGGACTCGTTGAGCCTGGGACCCACGATCTCGACCAGGACCGTATCCCCGGCCAAGCGCGGGCCGGGATGAACCGGCGGCCCGGGATCCCCACGACGGCCGTCGACCATGGCCCGTGACCTCGATTCGTGCTGTTTGTCGCTCTGGGCGCACGTCCCGCGGTCAGGCGGCTGCCGGCCCCGAGTGATGGCTCCTGGCCCCCGGGAGCGCGACGATCGGCCCGGGACATTCTGACTAATGGCCTGTGATCGAGGGGCCCGATGGCCCGTCATATGCGCATGCGGGCCACCTAGATTGAAATCGACCCGAGCGCCCGTTCGGTTGTCATTCAACCCAGCCGATGGGTGGGCGCCGAGGAGGAAGGTGCAATGCTTATCACTGGACGGATCCACCGGATGGGCGTGGCGCTCCTCCGGATCGTCGTGGGGATCATCTTCTTCTGGGCCGGCACCGACAAGTTTCTCACCAACTTCTCGGCCGCTGGTTTCCTCGGACATGCCACCGGCGGAAGCCTGGGCTGGCCGTTCGTGACCGGCACGCCCGACCCGAAGGCGATCTACAACCCAACCCACGACTTCTGGGTCAGCCTGTCGCAGAACGCCGGGGCAATGTCCGTGGTCAACGTCCTGGTCGTGGCCGGCGAGATCGGGATCGGGATCGCCCTGATCCTCGGCCTGGCCACCCGGTTCGCCGCGATCATGGGCGCCCTGATGATGCTGCTCTTCTTCTTCGCCGCCTGGTCGTTCTCGAACGGCATCGTGAACGAGCACCTCACCTACCTCGTGGTCTGCCTTGCCATCGCCGGCCTCGGAGCGGGCAAGTACTACGGGCTCGATGGCTGGGCCGCCGGCGTCAGCTTCGCCAGGACCAGCCACTGGTTCAGGACGTACTTCCTGTCGGGCGAACCGACGGGGCAAGTCACCGTCTGAGCCGCGCCTCCCTCAGAACGGCGGGCCTTCGGGCCCGCCGTTTCGATTCCAGTCACCCCGTTCAGCGGCCCGACGCATGCCGGGAAATTGATTTCGCTCATCTGTTCGGTTCCTGATCGCCGTTCTATACTCCTCGTCCCGTGGCAGCCCGACGTTCCTCGCCGACCCTCCTACAGCCTGCCGACGAGCCGCTGGCGGCCTTCAGCCCGGCCGTCCGAGACTGGTTCGAGGCGTCCTTTGACCGTCCGACCTCCGCCCAGGTTGGCGGATGGGCGGCGATCGCAGCCGGCCGGCACACCCTGATCCACGCCCCGACCGGCAGCGGTAAGACCCTGGCCGCCTTCCTGTGGTGCCTCGACCGGCTGGTCCGTGAGCCGAGCCCGCCACCCACCCGCGAGCATCCGGGGACCGTCCGGATCCTGTACGTCTCGCCGCTCAAGGCGCTGTCGTACGACATCGAGCGCAACCTGCGGGCGCCGCTGGCCGGGATCGCCCGGGCCGCCGGCCTGCGCGGCGATCCGGTCCCCCAGATCTCCGTCGGCCTGCGAACCGGTGACACTTCGGCGGCGGAACGCCGGGCGATTGCCCGCCGCCCACCGGACATCCTGATCACGACGCCCGAGTCGCTCTACCTGCTCCTGACCAGCGCGGCTCGGGAGACCTTGACCGGTGTCGAACACGTGATCGTTGACGAGGTTCATGCGATCGCCGGCTCGAAACGGGGTGCCCACCTCGCCCTCAGCCTCGAGCGACTCGAGCGACTGACGAGTCGGCCGCCGCAGCGGATCGGCCTGTCGGCGACCCAGCGGCCGCTCGACACGATCGCCCGCTTCCTCGGCGGTGTCGGTCCGGGGCGCGAGGTCAGCATCGTCGATGCCGGATCGCGCAAGGCGCTCGAGCTGTCGGTCGTCGTCCCGGTCGAGGACATGAGCCGCCTCGGAGAGACGCTGCCGCTCGAGGAACGACCCGGTGGTCCGGCAGCCGGGTCGGACATGCGGGTCAGCATCTGGCCGTCGATCCACCCCCGGATCCTCGAGCTGATCCGAGCCCACCGGAGCACGATCATCTTCTGCAACAGCCGGCGCCTCGCCGAGCGCCTGGCCCAGCGCCTCAACGAGCTGGCCGGCGAGGAGCTCGTCCGGGCCCACCACGGATCGATTGCCCGGGAGCAACGCCTCGCAATCGAGGACGACCTGAAGTCCGGCCGCCTGCCGGCGATCGTGGCCACCTCCAGCCTCGAGCTGGGGATCGACATGGGCGCCGTGGACCTGGTCATCCAGGTCGAGTCGCCGACATCGGTCGCCCGTGGACTCCAGCGGATCGGCCGGGCAGGCCACCAGGTCGACGCCCCGTCGCGGGGGGTGATCTTCCCCAAGTATCGGGGCGACCTGCTCGAGGCGGCCGTGGTCGCCGAACGGATGCATGCCGGGGCGATCGAGACGACGCTCGTTCCGCGCAATCCGCTCGATGTCCTCGCCCAGCAGATCGTGGCCATGACCGTGATGGATCGCTGGACGGTCGACGAGCTGGCCGAGACGCTCGGCCGGGCAATGCCCTACGAATCGCTCTCGCGCGAGGCCCTCGACGGGGTCCTGGCCATGCTCGCCGGTGCCTATCCCTCGGACGAGTTCGCCGAGCTGAAGGCGCGAATCACGTGGGACCGGGTGACCGGGGTGGTCGAAGGCCGCCGCGATGCCCGGATGGTGGCCGTCACCTCGGGTGGAACGATTCCCGATCGAGGCCTGTTCGGTGTCTTCATCGTCGGTGACCCGGGCACCCCCGGCCGGCGGGTCGGGGAGCTCGACGAGGAGATGGTCTACGAGCTGCGCGCCGGCATGCACGGCGACGTGGTCGTCCTCGGGGCGAGCTCGTGGCGGGTGCTCGAGATCAGCCACGACCGGGTCGTGGTCGAGCCGGCACCGGGAGTCCCGGGCAAGCTCCCGTTCTGGCACGGTGACGCCGTGGGCCGTCCGATCGAGCTTGGCCAGGCTCTCGGTGGCCTGGTCCGGGAGATCGAGGCCGACCTCGGCCGCGGTGCCCGTGGGCGGACGGCGGCCCTCACCCGCCTGGCCGCGCGCAACGATCTCGATCCCCTTGCGGCCGAGAACCTGGTGGCCTACCTTGAGGACGAGCTCGAGGTCGCCGGGGCCCTGCCGACCGACCGGCGAATCGTGGTCGAGCGCTTCCGGGACGAGCTCGGCGACTGGCGGCTGTGCCTGCTGACCCCATTCGGCGGGCGCGTCCACGCGCCGTGGTCGCTGGCGATCGAGGCGCGCCTCGGCGAGCGCCTCGGGACGGCGGTCCAGACGATCTGGTCGGACGACGGGATCGCGATCCGGCTGCCCGAAGGCGAACTCGGTGGGTCGGACGAGGCATTCAGTGGCGGCCCGGCGGCGGTGGCCGGCCTGAGCGGAGTGATCGACGATCTGCTCTTCCCGACTGCCGAGGAGGTCGAGGACCTGGTCGTCGGCCAGCTCGCCAACTCGGCCCTCTTTGCGGCGCGCTTCCGCGAAAACGCTGCCCGGGCCCTGCTCCTGCCGCGCCGCCGGCCGGGCAGCCGGACGCCGCTCTGGCAGCAGCGCCAGCGCTCGGCCGACCTGCTGGCCGTGGCCAGTCGTTACGGCAGCTTCCCGATCCTCGTCGAGACCTATCGCGAGTGCCTCTCCGACGTCTTCGACCTGCCCGCCCTCAAGTCCGTCCTGGCCGGCGTGGCCCGGCGCGACCTTGCCGTCCATCGCGTCGAAACCGGGCGTGCCTCGCCGTTCGCGAGCTCACTCCTGTTCGACTATGTCGCCGCCTACATGTACGAGGGCGATTCGCCCCTGGCCGAGCGACGGGCCCAGGCGCTCACCCTCGACCGGGACCTGTTGCGCGAGCTGCTCGGCCAGGAGGAGTTGCGCGAGCTGCTCGATGGCGATGCCCTGGCCGATCTCGAGCTGCGCCTCCAGGCGCTGACCGAGGAGCGAGCCGCGAGCACAGCCGACCAGCTCCACGATCTCCTCCGCCGGATCGGTGACCTGACCGAGCTGGAGGTTGGAGCCCGGGTCGCCGGTGGGCCCGAGACCGGCTCGACCTGGCTGGCCGAGCTGCAGGCCGGCCGGCGGGCGGTCTCCGTCCGAGTTGCCGGGCAGCGGGGCGGATCACGCTGGATCGCGATCGAAGATGCCGGACGCTATCGGGACGCGATCGGGGTGCAACCGCCGGCGGGCGTGCCCGAGGCATTCCTCGAGGCCGCGAGCGGCGCGCTCGAAGGCCTCCTCGGACGTTGGGCCCGGACCCACGGGCCGTTCCTGTCGGCCGAGCCGGCCGGCCGCTGGGGTCTGCCCGTCGGCCTGGTCGAGGATGCCCTGGTCCGGCTGATGGCCGCCGGCACCCTCCTGCGCGGCGAGTTCCGGCCGGGTGGGTCCGAGCGGGAGTGGTGCGATCCCGAGGTGCTCCGCCAGCTTCGCCGGCGATCACTCGCCCGCCTGCGACGCGAGGTCGAGCCGGTCGAGCCGGAGGCCTTCGCCCGGGTCCTGCCGTCCTGGCAGGGCGTGGCCGCCGTCCCGGGCCTGGGCGACGAACCGCCCGGCGGCCCCCCGGCCCTGCGCGGCACGGCGGCGCTGGAACGGCTGGCCGAGGTGATCGACCAGCTCGCCGGCCTGTCGATCCCGGCGTCGGTCCTCGAGCGAGACGTCCTGCCGGCCCGCGTGCCGGGCTACCAGCCTCGCCTCCTCGACGAGCTGGGGGCGCTCGGCGAGGTCGCCTGGGTGGGCCGGGGCAGCCTCGCCCGTGACGACGGCCGGGTCGCGCTCATCCGGCCCGGCCGCGAGGCGCTCCGCGACGCCCTGCTCAGTCAGCCGGCCGGAAGCAGCCCTGGGGCGGCCAGTGCCGACCAGCGCCCGGAGCGTCCTCGGCACGAGGCGATCCGTGAGTTCCTGGCCCTGCGTGGGGCGTCCTTCTACCGGCCGATCCACGCCGCGGCCGGGGGTGGTCCGGACCGCGAGGTGCTCGATGACCTGTGGGACCTGGTCTGGGCGGGCGAGGTGACCAACGACACGTTCGCACCGCTCCGGGCGCTGCATTGGGCTCGGCCCGGCCGGGAGCCCCGTCGGCGGCCGGGTCGCCTGACCAGCCTCGGGCCACCCGAGGCGGCCGGTCGCTGGTCGCTGGTCGATGTACCCCCGATCCGCGATGGCGGTCCGACCGAGCGGCTCCACGCGCTCGCCCTGGCGATGCTCGATCGGCACGGCGTCCTGACCCGCGAGGCCGTCGTGAGCGATGGGATCACCGGCGGATTCTCGGGGATCTACCCGGTCCTGCGCGCGCTCGAGGATGCCGGCCGGATTCGGCGGGGCTACTTCGTCGACGGCCTCGGCGCCGCCCAGTTCGCTCTCGCGGGCGCGCTTGATCGCCTGCGCGCCGTGCGCGACACGGGCGACGGCCCGGCGCCCGGCCGGGTCCATCTCCTGGCGGCGGCCGATCCAGCCAGCCCGTACGGTGCCGCCCTGGCCTGGCCGCGCCGTTCGGATGACGACCGCCGCCCGTTTCAGCGCGCGGCCGGCGCCTACGTGGCGATGGTCGATGGCCGGGCGGTCTTCTACCTTGAGCGAGGCGGTCGTTCGCTCCAGTCGTTCCCGGCGGCCGATGACGCCGAATTCGCCGGGCTCGCCCTGCGTTCGCTGGGCGCACTCGTCGCCGACCGGCGCGTCCGGGAACTGGTCATCAGCAAGGTCGACGGCCTGCCGATCGCCGGGTCGCCGTGGCGGCCGGCACTGCTCGCGGCCGGCTTCCGGCCCGGCTATCGCGGCCTCGTGCTCGGCCGCCCGGCGGGCCTATGATCGCGCCCGATGTGTGAGCATTTCGTGGCCCGTTCGGACCGGCCTTTCCGGATCGACGAACTCTTTCCGTTCACCGAGAAGCTCGAGCGCTTCGGCGTTGCCGGGTTCGGCTGGGGTGCCACCTGGACCACCAGCTCCACCGGTTCGACCGGCTCCACCGGCCTGGCCAGCTATCGGGATCTGCGCGCGTTCCGCGATGATCCAGGCCGGGAGGCCGTCGGCCGGGTCGAGACCACCAGCCTGCTCGTCCACCTGCGCCGGCCCTCGCGGCTGTCGACCCTGACCCTGGCCGACACCCAGCCATTCGATGATCCGGCGGGCCGGTTCGCATTCAGCCATAACGGCGACCTGGCCGACTACCGCGCCCGGCGACGTGCCTTCCAGGCCGCCGGCCGGATCCACGGCCGGGCCGACAGTGAGGTCGGCGAACGCTGGCTCGAGGACGCCTGGCGGGATGACGCGCCCGTTGGCGGCCTGCTCGCGACGCTCCACCAGACCTTCCGGGGGCAGGCCAACCTGGCCGTCCTGGCCGCCGACGGGCGGGCGTACCACTACGCGGGCAACGACGAGAACCCGGTCTTCACCTTTCGGTTCGGTGAGATCGCGATCGCTTCGACCGGGATCTACTCGCTCGACCGCTCGTTCTTCCGGTACGTCGCCGCGGCGGCAACCGAACGGCGGCTGGTGCGGCTGGGCCTGACCGCCCAGCTGGCCTGATCAGCCGGCTCGATCCTCGAATCCGAGGAACGCCCGAATATCAATCCGGACCTGGTGCCGGGCAGCCCCGGGATCCGTGGCCCAGCGTCGCCGTGCGGCGCTCAGCCGGGCCCGCAGCGAGCGCACGGCCCCCGGCCAGGCCCGGGGGTCGAAGCGAGCCAGGGCGGCCGGATGGCGCCACAGCCAGGGCACGCTGGCCCACAGCAGGACGAGGTAGTCGAGTCGAGGCGGCCGCGGCCCAAACCCGAACAGGGCCTGCATCTGGATGATCGTCAAGGGCAGGGTCAGCAGGCTCAGGATGCCCGCCACGGCCAGCCAGATGAGACCCCATTTTCGAGCCCGGGGTGCGAGCAGCAGCCAGAACGGGGCCGGAATCCACTTCATCCAGGTGGCGATTGCCCAGATCGCACCGGCCACCCGCGGCTCGGAGAACTGGGCAGCCCACAGGCACAGGGCCAGGACCAGGGTGATGTTGCCCGTGTCGAGATTTGCGGCGATCGGGAAGGCCAGGACGAGGACTGCGATCGCCGTCGCCAGCGGGCGGCGATGGTAGGCCCAACTGATCGTGGCCAGCCAGGCCACCACGACCCCGCCCCGCCAGACGAACCAGGCGACCTCCCACGGCAGAACCGCCCAGGGTGCGAACCCGGGCAGCATCCAGGGCGCGTAGACGTACGGCAGGAACGGCCCGCTCGGGTGGTACGGATCCCCGCCGTTGAGCCAGATCCGGACGGCCCCCCAGTAGGCCCGGGCATCCGAACCGGCTTGTTCGCCGCGGGCCAGCAGCCCGGCCGCGATCACCGCGAAGACGACGGCCAGGATCACGATCGCGGCGATACGGTGGCGATCGTGCAGCCGTTGTCGCTCGCTCCGAAAGGCGCGCCGGAGGACCCGCAGGCGGCGATCCATGGCCGACGACGGACGGCTGGCGGGGCGCGGCTGGACGACGCTCATCGGCTCGCATTCTCGCACGCCCGGAAATGGCCTCCGAGCGCGCCGCGGCGGTGCGGCGATCCGGCCCGGAGCCTGACCCGCGGTCGAATAGGCCCGGTTCCCGGCGTTTACCAGCCCGGGTGGTAGTAGTCGGGAAGTCGAGGCGCTCCTGCCTCGATCTGGGGCAGTTGCGGCGTTGGGCCACGCTGGACTGAGCGTCGCTTCGGGTCGAATCGAGCTTGATCGGGTCGCCGCCGATCGTCGACCAGCCGATCGGCTCGCCTTCCCCGCGCGGATACCCGCGGGTCATGATGTCTGTGCCCGGGTCGCGCGAACGTGCGGAGTACGCGATGTTGAGAGAACTGATCTTCCTGCTGTTGGCCCTCTTCTTCCTTGCGGCTCTCTTATGGACGAGGGGCAAGCCCGAGGACTGGTCGCCGTGGCTGAAGAGGATGCTCAGCCGGGACACATTCCGCGCCACCTGCGTCGTGGCCTTCGTCGTGGACCTGTTGATCTTGGCGACGCTCTTGGTCGGTTGGCGTGTCTAACGGGTATGAACACCGCCGATCGCGGTCTGCATCTTGTCGGCAGCCTCGCGGGTTCGCGCGGGCGTGACGGTGCGGGTCCGTGTCGTAGTGCCATGACCGACCGCCACCCATCCCGGCGGCTAGAATGCCCCATGCGCCGTGATGCCCAAACAGGACCAGGTCGCTAGGACCGTGCCCGAAGGAACCGTGATCGTCATCGGCGGTGCCGAGGACAAGGTCCGCGATCGGGTCATCCTCAGCCGCTTCGTCACGCTCGCCGGCGGTGCCAGCGCGGTGGTTGCGGTGATCAGCACGGCCTCGTCCCTCGGGATCGAGGCCGGTGAGCGCTATCGCGCCGTGTTTGGGGAACTGGGTGTGGCCGAGGTCCGGCCGATTCACGCGGCGACCCGCCAGCAGGCCAACGATGAGGTCGTGGCTCGCTCGTTGCACGACGTGACCGGCATTTTCCTGACCGGTGGTAACCAGCTTCGGTTGAGCTCAACCCTGGGCGGCACCCACCTCGCGACCGAGATCCTCGAACGATTCCAGCACGGCGCCGTGATCGCCGGAACCTCGGCCGGGGCGTCGGCGATGAGCAGCCATATGATCGCCTTCGGCGCATCCGGGGCCACCCCCAAGCTGCGCATGGCCCAGATCGCCGCCGGCCTTGGCGTCCTGCCCGGGGTCATCATTGACCAGCATTTCCAGCAGCGTAACCGGCTTGGCCGGCTGCTCAGCCTGATCGCCCAGAACCCCAGCCTGCTGGGCCTGGGCGTGGACGAGGATACGGCCGGAATCGTCGGCCCGGATCATGTGATGGAAGTGATCGGGCGGGGCAGCATCACGATCATCGATGGATCCGCCTCCGAGACCGACGCCTGGGAGATCGGCGGGCACCGTCCGCTGATGATCAGCGGTGTCGTCCTCCATTCGCTGCCTGCCGGCTATCACTTCGATCTCCGCCGCCGGCGCCGGATCGCGACACCGCAGCTGCGGGCGCTGGCCGGTGGGGAGGCCGCCTCGAGCTGACCCAGCGACGACGACCCGGACGGGCCGCCGTCGATCAACCCCGACCCGCCGGAGGAGTTCTCGTGGCTGATCCCGCATCGCCCCGATCGAAGACGTCGAGTGGCCGAGCTGCCTCCGCGGCCCGGCCCGCACCGACCCTGACGATCGTCGAGAGCCGGATTCTGCGCGGGCCGAACTACTGGGCCCGCGAGCCGGTCGTGCGGATGCTGGTCGACCTCGGTGGGCTCGAGGAGTTCCCGAGCAACCTGATCCCGGGCTTCGTCGATGGCCTGGTCGAGCTGTTGCCAAGCCTCGAGGACCACGCCTGTTCGCTCGGCCGCCGGGGCGGCTTCGTGACCCGTTTGCGCGAGGGGACGTGGAGCGGGCACGTGGCCGAGCACATCGCCCTCGAACTCCAGAACCTGGCCGGGACCGACGTCCGTCACGGCAAGACCCGTTCAGCCGGCGGCTATGGCCGCTACAACGTGATCTACGAGTACCGCGAGGAATCGGTCGGGATCGAAGCCGGCCGGATCGCGGTAGCGATCGTCAACCACCTCGTTGATCCGTCGGCCAGCCCCGACTTCAACCTGCTGGTCGAACTGGAGGGCCTGATCCGGCTGGCCGAGCGGGCCGCCTTCGGACCGTCCACCCAGGCCCTGATCGACGAGGCGGTCAGTCGCGACATCCCGTACATCCGGCTTGATCGCCACTCCCTCGTCCAGCTTGGCCAGGGCGTCCACCAGCAGCGCATCCGGG
>JBBRIM010000051.1:0-14732 GCA_038221095.1 Candidatus Limnocylindrales bacterium | reverse complement strand
CCTGGCCGCGGCCGTCCGCCGGCTGGCCACGGATCCCGGCCTGGCGGCCCGTCTCGGGGCCGCCGCCCGGGTCCACGTCGAGACGACGTTCGGGATGGACCGGATGGTCGCCGAGTACGCCGCGCTGTACGAGGAGCTGGCCGAGCGGCGGGGACTGCGCCGATGAGCGGACGGGGCGACGCCGAACCGCGGATCCTGCGGGTGATCACCCGGCTCAACGTGGGTGGCCCGGCAACCCACGTCCTGCTGGCCGACCACGGCCTGCGCGCGCGGGGCTGGCAGACGCTCCTCCTCCACGGCCGGGTGGAACCGGACGAAGCCGAAGTGGACCTGACCAACGTCGACGTCCCGCTCCATCGAATCTCGTCGCTGGCACGGCCGATCCGGCCGGTTGCCGATGCCCGGGCGTTCGCTGCCATCGTCCAGGCGATTCGCCGGCACCGACCCCAGATCATCCACAGCCACCTGTCCAAGGCCGGCCTGATCGCCCGGAGCGCGGCGATGGCCACGAGCTCGGCCGCCCGGGTCCACACCTTCCACGGCACCGTCTTTGGCGGCTACTTCGGCGACCGGGCGAGCGGCGCGATCGTTCGCGCCGAGCGCTTCCTCGGGTCGCACACGGACCGGGTGATTGCCCTGAGCGAGCGTCAGCGGAGCGAGTTGATCGAGCACCAGATCGCCCCGCCCGAGCGAATCCGGATCGTGCCCCTCGGCCTGGACCTGGCCCGCTTCGGGGGGCTCGATCGGGCGGCTGCGCGGGTCAGCCTGGGCGAGCCGGCAGGCGCGTTCCTCGTCGTGGCAATCGGCCGGCTCGCGCCGATCAAGCGGATCGACCGGCTGATCCGGGCCTTCGGGCCGGTGGCGGCGGCGATCCCCGATGCCCGCCTGGCAATCGTCGGCGATGGCGCCGAGCGACCCGGCCTCGAGGCGCTCGTGGCCGGGCTCGCCCTGGCCGGACGGGTCCGCTTCGCCGGCTGGCAGGCCGACACGCCGGCCTGGTACGCGGCCGCCGACGTGGTGGCCCTCACCTCGGACCGGGAGGGGACGCCCCTCGCCCTGATCGAGGCGGCGGCGGCCGGACGGCCGGTGGTGGCCGGCGACGTGGGTGGCGTGGCCGACATCGTGCTCGATGACCTGACCGGGTTCGTCGTCGGTCACAGCGACGACGCGGCCTACACCGACCGGCTCGTCCGCCTGGCCGGCGATCCTGCCCTGCGCGAACGGCTGGGTGGGGCGGCCCCCCGGCGGGCTGAGGCGTTTGCCGGAGACCGCCTCGTGGCCGACCTGGACCGGCTCTACCGCGAGATCCTCGCCGAGCGTCGGCGATGAACCAGCTCGCCCTGGCCGCCGTCGCCACGCTCGTGGCCAGCCTGGCCTTCATTCCTGTTGCCGGATTGATCGCCCGCCGGCTGGGCCTGGTCGTGAAGCCGCGCGAGGATCGCTGGGGCCGGCGGTCGATCCCAACTCTCGGCGGGCTGGGCATGGCGGGGGCGATTTGCCTCGGGCTGCTGATCGGCCCGCTGCCCGATCTCGATCGCTGGGCGGTCATCGCGGTCGGCGCGATCATGGTCGGGGTGGGCTTCGTGGATGACCTGCGGACCCTCAGCCCACGGCTGCGCCTGGTCATCGAGGCACTCGCCGGCGCCGCCTTCACCGTCCTCGTCCTTGACGGCAGCGAACCGATCCTTCGGATTGTCGCCGGGGCCGCTGCCGCAGTCGCCTTCCCACTCGTGATCAACGCCACGAACCTCGTCGACAACGCGGACGGCTCGGCCGCCAGCCTGTCCGTGACGACGGCGGCGTGCCTGGCCGGGGCTGCCTGGGTGGGCGGGCTGAACGGTTCGGCAACGGTGCTCGGGGTCACCATCGGGGTCGCATGCCTGGGGTTCATCGCCTACAATCGGCCGCCCGCCCGGGTCTTCATGGGCGACACCGGGAGTCTCATGCTCGGAGCAACGCTCGCCGCCGGATCGGTCCTGCTTGCCCGGGATGCCGTCCGCCTTGGGACCCCAGGGGGCCTGGCCACCGGCCTGATCGTCCTGTTCGCCTGGCAGGCCCAGCTGGGCGACATGGCGATGGTCGTCATCTCGCGCCGCCGGCGCGGCCTGTCGCCGTTCCGGGGTGGCGTCGACCATACGACCCATCGCCTGCTCCGCCTCGGCTTCGGGCCGCTCGCGATGCTGGCCGTGGTCGTTGGCATGGCCGTCCTCGTCGACGGCCTGGGCCTCATCCTGCTGGCTACGATCCAGTCGCCCGCGCTGATGGTCATCGGGGCAGGCGCGGCCGGCCTGGCGGTCATCGCCTTCGAGGTCGCCCTGACCAGCCGCTCGACGCCCACCCCTGAACTCCTGGCCGTCACGGCCGGTGCGACCGAAGAGGCACATTGATCATGCGCGTACTGATCACCGGCGGGGCCGGCTTCATCGGCTCCCATCTCGTCGACCGCCACCTGGCCGAGGGCGACGAGGTCGTGGTGATCGACGACTTTTCGACCGGTAACCCGGCCAACCTGGCCCACCACGAAACGGACCGGCTGACCGTCATCGAGGGCCGGGTCGAGGACCGGCCCCTGTTCGATCGGGCCTTCGAGGGTGCCGAGCTGGTCTACCACCTGGCCGCCACCGTGGGGGTCTTCGAGGTGTTGCGCCGGCCACTGCACGCCCTGCTCACGAACCTGAAGTCGAGCGAAGAGGTCTTCGAGCGGGCCGCCGAGCTGGGGGTCCGGACGGTCTTCACCTCCACCAGCGAGGTCTACGGCAAGAACGACCGCAACGGCCTGGAAGAGACCGACGACTCGATCTTCGGCTCCACCTCGATCTCGCGCTGGCTGTACGCCCTGTCCAAGGCGACCGACGAGTTCATGGCCCTGGCCTACTTCCGCGAGCGCGGCCTGCCGGTGACGGTGGCCCGCCTGTTCAACACGACCGGTTCGCGCCAGACGGGTGCCTACGGCATGGTTGCGCCCCGCTTCGTGCGTCGGGCGCTCGCCGGCGAGCCGCTGATCGTCTTCGGCGACGGATCCCAGACGCGCTGTTTCACCAACGTCTTCGATGTGGTCGAGGCGCTCGTTCGGCTGGGCCGGACCGATGCCGCGATCGGTGAGGTGGTCAACATCGGCCAGCCCTCCGAGATCTCGATCGAGGCCCTGGCCGAGCTGATCCGGGTCCAGGTCGGCAGCCCGTCGACGATCGAACACCTCGACTACGACTCGGCCTACGGCGCCGGGTTCGAGGACATGCGCCGACGCGTGCCCGACGTGTCGAAGCTGCGCCGGCTGACCGGGTTCGTCCCAGCCACGCCGCTCGAGGCGACGATCGCCCAGATCATCGAGGCGATCCAGGCCGAGGGGAGTCCTGCGGCCGCCGAGATTGGCGCGGGGGCAGGGAGTGGCGCGGGGGCAGGGAGTGCCAGGGAGCTCGCGCCCGGCCGGTGAGCGCCGCGCGGCCCTTCCGCTTCATCGCCCCGATGCCGGCGATCGGCCCGGATCCGGGAGTCTGGGCTGCTGAGCTGCGGCGGATCGAGGATCTCGGCTTCGATTCCGTGGCGATCTCGGAGCACCTGACCGGCGGCTGGTCGATGGATGCCCTCGCGACGATGGCGGCGGCGGGGGGCGCGACGAGTCGGCTGCGTCTGCTCAGCCTTGTCCTCTCAAACGAGTTCCGCCACCCTGTCCTGCTTCACCGGGCGGCCGCCACGATCGACGTCCTGTCCGGTGGCCGGTTGGAGCTGGGCCTCGGGACGGGCTGGCTGGCGGCCGACTTCGCGGCGAGCGGCCTGCCGATGCCCTCGATCGGCCGGCGGATCAGTCGGCTGGCCGAGGCGCTGACGGTGGTCAAGGCCCTGTTCGGTCCGGACCCGGTCAGCTTCACCGGCGAGCACTACCAGGTCACGGGCCTGCCCGGCCTGCCCCGGCCCGTCCAGCTGCCCCACCCGCCGATCCTGGTCGGGGGTGGCGGGCCGCGTCTGCTTCGGCTGGCCGCTCGGGAGGCCGACATCGTGGGGATCCACGCCCGGCTCGCTCCGGCCGGGATCGGCCCTGCTGCTGCCGCCGAACTTGGACCCGAGGCCGTGGCCGAGAAGGTCGGCTGGGTGCGCGCCGAGCTCGAGCGGATCGGCCGCCCGGCCGCCGAGGTCGAGCTCCAGTTCACGGTCTATCTCGCCCGGATCGAGACATCCGGCCGAGCGGCCGCGGCGACCCGATCAAGCTTTGGGGCGGCATTGGGGGCCGATCCGGGCCTGGTCGCCACCTCCCCCGCGGTCCTGGTCGGAACGGTCGATCAGTGCGTCGAGTTGCTCCATGAACGGCGCGAGCGCTTCGGCCTGAACTACTGGCACCTCGGTCACGACCTCGACGCCGCCGCCCAGATCGTCAACCGCCTCTCGGGCCGGTAGCCCGGCCAGTAGCCCACGGGCCTGCCGGGGCCACTCCGTCGGGCTAGCGGGCGGCCAGGGGCCACTCCGTCGGGCCCGGTTCGACCTGCACCAGGTGAATGAACCCGACGACGGAAGCGGCGGATCGTGCCGTCTTCCGGCATCGGCTGCCGGATGTCGACCAGATCGGACCGGTTCGCGTCGAACTCCTGCACCGGGTGCCGAAATACGACGAGTTCGCGTGTCGGCTGGTCGGACTCATTCATTTGGTGCAGATCCGAGGGCGACCGAGGGAGATCCGAGGGCGACCGAGGGAGCTCCCCGAGTCGGCCGCCTATCGGGCGGCGAGGACCGCGTCGGCGGCGCGTTCGCCACTGATGAATGCTTCGTCGGTCCAGGAGTGGTCCCAGTCGCCGTAACGGCCGCAGTAGCGCAGGCCGATCCCGTCCAGGTAGGCGTGGACGATCGCCAGCGCTGCGGCACGCTCGTGGTCGTAGATCACGTTGGCATGGCGGACGATCCGGCCGCGCCGGACCGGCAGCTGGTCAGACGGCCGGAGGATGCCGACCCGGCCGAGGTCGGTCACGGTGCGCTCGACCAGCGCGTCGATCGGCTCGCTCAGCGGGCGGTACTTGTCCGAGAAGTAAATCTCGGCCTGGACCGAGCCCATCCCCTCGGGTGCGGTCCGGGGCGAGAGCATGTGCGGGAAATTGAGCCGGGCAAAGACGATGTCCTCGTCGTAGAAGTAGCGCAGGTGGGCGGTCGACAGGTCGGTCCGATCCACCCCGATGTCGATCACCACGGCCGTCGTGAAGGCCAGCCGTCCGGCAGCCACCAGGACCTCGGCGGGGACCCCATCGATCAGCGGGACGAGGTCGGTCAGCGCGATCGACGAGATCACCTCGCCGGCCTCGACCGTGCTGCCATCGCCGAAGCGCAAGGTCCGGCCGACCGGGTCGAAGCCGACCAGCTCGCGCTCGAGCTCGGGTGGGTGGGCGGTCCAGAACGGGCGGAGGTACGACACGAAGCCGCCTTCGGCCGGATAGCGGAAGTGGGTGACGTAGTGGACGTCGGCGGTTGACGCTTCGAGTGCTCCGCGGATCACTTCATCGAGGCCCGGCCGGTACATCCGCGGGCCGAGCCACTCGGTCGTCATGTTGTCGGGCGAGGTCGTGTGGTACTTCAGCCCGTAGACCGCCGGGAACGTCCGGGCGAAGGTCGGCCCATAGGCAACCTCGAGCCAGTCCGCGTAGTCGGAGATCGGGCGCTCCGGCGTGCCGGCAGCATGGACGGCAGCGAAGTCGCGAATCACGTCCACGACCAGCTCGGTCGGCAGGCCGTGCAGGTTGCACTGGACCGGGTGCTTGAGCAGGTGTCCGTGCCAGTAGTTATCGACGAACATCTGGACCGTCGCGTAGCGGCCTTCGATCTGCTCGGCCAGGATCGCCTGGATCCGCTCGTTCCTGGTGAACGAGACGTGCGGCCCGTCATCGAACAGGAAGCCGCCCGGCGCTGGATAGGTGGCCGTGTGGCCCCCGATGTGATCGGCCCGGTCGAAGGCCCGGAAGCGCACCCCCGCGTCAGCCAGTCGATGAGCCGCGCCCATCGCCGCCATGCCTGTCCCAAGGATGGCGACGCTCGGCGGCTCGGACCCCTCGGCGGCGGGCATCCCGCTCAACGGCCGATATTCCGCTCGGCCGGCCCGGGCAGGTAGCGCGCCACCCGGAGGCGCTCGGCGAGGTAGACGCCAACCCCAACAGGCAACGCAGCCAGCCACAGCAGACGCGGCGGCCACGAGGTCAACCGGCCGGCCTGGCCGGGCAGGCCAACACCCGCGTGGAGGGCGCTCCGGCTGAACTTGGCCGCCTTGAGGTAGAACCGGAGCGGCGCCCGGGGCAGCCAGTGGAGGTCGTGATTGAGCACTTCCTGGGCCTCGATCATCGCCCCCGGCGCGTCGCCGATCCGGTCGCCCGGCCGGCTCAGGCTGCCGGCCTGGTCGAGCGACCAGGTCTTGAGTGCCTCATTGACGAAACGCATCCGGTAGTTCCGGGCAATCGCCGCCCAGATGATCGAGGAGGGCATCAACCCGGTGTAGCCGGGGATCTCGGGCAGCGGGAACTGGCGCATCACGTCGGTCCGCTGGAACCCCCACTTCTCACCGACCACCCGGTACCGGTAGCGGATCTCGAGCGAGTCCGAATCAGTCGGGTCGAACGGGAAGGCGGAGCCCTGGATCCGGCCTTCGGCATCGAGGGTATGGCCGGTCACGCCGGAGAAGCGGGCGCGCTGATCGGCCGGGATCGACTCCCAGTGATACTTGAAGCGCTCCAACGCATTGGGGGCGCAGGGATCGTCCGAGTCGAGGGTCAGGAAGAGTTCGCCCCGGGCCTCGCCGATCGCCCGGTTCTGGGAGCCGTGCTTGCCCCGATTCTCGTGCCACAGGTAGCGGATCGGGAAGTCGGCCTGGGCCTGCCAGCCCTCGACCAACTCGCGCGTCCCGTCGGTCGACTCGTTGTCCACGATCAGCCACTCGAAGTCGCGCAGCGTCTGCCGGCACAGGCTGTCGTAGACCCGGGGCAACGTGTGGGCCCGGTTGCGGGTACCCGTGAACACCGTGAAGAGCGGCTTCGATTCGAGAGCAGGATCGCCGGTCATGGGGCCTCGGGAACGGGCGGGGCTGGCCGCGCCGCGCGAGCGATCAGACAGGTCGCAGCGGGCACGGGTAGGACGCGGAGGACGATATCGTGGCGCGACCCGGCCTGCACTGCAAGAGCCCGGACCGGGACCAATGACCCAACCAGTTCCCCCCGGACCGAACCGGATCCACCCGCACCACCCTCCCGCGCGCACCGGCCCGCCTGTACCAATCGGCTACAGACATTCGCGCGTGGGCCACGGACACTGCTTCAACACCGCCCGCCGCCCCCAATCGGGGCAGCCCGGCGCGCCTCAACAACGGCGCGATCCACGAACGAGCACACCCGTCGCGAGGCGGGGCCGCAAAGCCACGGGACTCCTGAGTCAGCCGGGCTACCGAATGGAGCCACGATCGCATGTCCTTCTGGAACGGAAGTCGCTGGGTTGACGAGCGAGCCCAGGCCACCTCAGTCCCAACCCGACCCCTCCGCCACGGTCGCGGGCAGGCCATCGGGGCCGCCATCTTCGTCATCCTGGCGGTGGCGATCCCCGCCGCTGCAGCGCAACTGACGACCGGCGGGGCCAACTACGGCCCATCGGGCGATCCCTCGGGCAACCCGCCTGGAATCGGGATCATCGGCCGGCCTGGAACCAGCGGCGCGCCCACGACCGGCACGCTGCCAGGGGCGACGCCGACCGGGGCCGCACAGGGAGCCAATGACCCGACCTCGAACCCGACGGACGGCGCGACGCCGATCCCCACCAACGTGCCCGGCCCGACACCTGTGCCCACCGGCGACCCGACCCCGAGGCCAACCGGCGATCCGGGGCCAACGGCTCAGCCGACCCCGCAGCCAACGCCCGTGCCGACACCCAGGCCCACGCCGAAACCAACGCCGCCACCATCGGGCAATGTCCACAATGTGCCGGCCGGCATTGACGCGAGCGGTGGCGCCGACGTCACCAGCGCACTGAACGCGTTCATCGCGTCGGTCCCCAACGGCTCCACCATCGCATTCAAGGCGAACGGCCACTACCGGAGCGAGGGAATCCTGAGCGTCGTCGGGCGATCCAACCTCACCTTTGACGGCAATGGGGCCACGATCTACGCCACCAGCAACACCTCCGCCAATCGGCGCAACTGGAATGTCCGCGGCTCGAATGGGATCACCTTCGAGCAGATGACCGTCCAGGGCGCGAACCCCAAGCCCGGGACATATGACCCGAACCACGAGTTCGAGCACGCCTTCTGGATCGACGGCAGCAGCAACATCGAGATCAACCGGGTCACCATGACCCGCAACCGGGGCGACTGCGTCTACCTGTCCGACGCCAGCGGGTCGCTGGCCTGGTCGAACAACATCTGGATCCACGACTCGACCTGCATCGGCAACGGCCGGATGGGGATCGCGATCGTGGCCGCCCGGCACGTGATCGTCGAGCGCTGCTCGTTCTCCAACATCGCCTACCAGGTGATCGATCTCGAGCCGAACAAGCAGTCGCCGGCCCAGGGCAGTTCGTACGTCACGATTCGGAACAACACCGTCCACGGAGCGCTTAAGGACTACCTCGTCGGTGCCGACGGCTGGGGTCCGATCGACCACCTCACGATCAGCGGCAACCGGGTGATCGGCGGAACGCTCCGAATCACCGTTCGACCAATGTCCGGCAGCGGCTACCGCCGGACCGCGATCGTCATCACCAACAACACCGGCACGGCCAGCGCCTCGGGGCCGGTGATGTACTTCGGCGCCAACGACGGACTCACCGTGACCGGCAACAGCCAGCCAATGTCGAGCGGCAGCATGACCAGTGTCACCAATTCGACCGGGGTCCATATCTCGGGCAACGTCAACTGAGCCGCAGGAACGCGAGCTTGGCCATACCCTTCCGGGGTGATCCCTCGCACTGACCTCCGGCCCACCAGCCTCCGATCGTTCGTGGCAGCCGGCATCGTGGTTGCCATCGTGGCGAGTTGTGCTGGGGTTGCCTCGCCCGCTGGTTCGGCCGAACCGGGCGCCTCGCCGACCGCTGGTCCGTCCAGCCTGCCATCGGCCGGCTCGCCGGGTCCGGCCGCGTCGCGAACGGCCGGACCAACCGTTGACGTCCCAGCGGCAACCGACGCGACTGCCGGCACGGACGTGACGCCTGCGCTCCAGGCCGTCGTCGATCGCGCCCCCAATGGGGCCACGATCCGCTTCCCGGCAGGGGCCCGTTATCGCCTCGGCGAGACGCTCCACCTGGACGGCCGGCATGACCTCGCGTTGGACGGCCGGGGCGCCACGTTCCTGGCGAGCCCGGGCGATGGCCCGGCCCAGCCCCTGATCGTGCTCGTGGGCTCGAGCGGCATCACGATCCGTGACCTGCGCCTGGTCGGGGCGAACCTGCATCCCGGGGTCTACGAGCCGGCTCGCGAGCACGATCACGGCGTCTCGATCATCGGCGGCGGCACGATCAGCCTGACCGGGCTGACAATCGAACGGACGACCGGCGACTGCGTGTACGTCGCCGACCGCAACGGCGGATGGGCCGACGGGGTGAGCCTGCTGGACAGCTCCTGCAGCGGCCCCGGCCGCAACGGCGTGGCGGTCGTGGGCGGCCGGGACATCGACATCGAGCGGACGGCCTTCTCGAATATCGGCTACCACGTACTCGACCTGGAGCCGAACCAGGGGCCACCGCTCGAGGGTGCAGCCAACGTGACGTTCCGGGCCAACCGGGTGAGCGCACCGGTTGCCGGCGACTTCGTGGCCGCCAACGGCTGGGGACCGGTGGATCACCTGACCGTCACGGACAACGACCTGCACGGATTGACGATGCGGGTCGAGGTCGTGCCCAGGGCCGGCAGTGGCTACCGTCGGAGCTTCGTCTCGATCGTCGGCAACCGGTCCGATACGACCGGCGTACAGCCCGATCCGGTCATGCTCTTCGACTCGGTCGACGACCTGGCGATCAGCGCCAACGTCCAACCACTGACCGGCAGCGCAATCCTCGCCGGAATCAGCCATTCCTGCCGCGTGGCGATCGCCCACAACGAGATCGGTTCCGGGCGAGCCTTCCTGGCCAGCGCGCCATCATGTTGAACGCCATCAGCCGGCTGATGGCAGGCCCACCGGCGCAGGGCGTGCCGGGATTCGAGCAAACCCGGATCGAGCTTTGCTGGAGGACCCTCATGCATCTCATTCGATCTCGGCGACTCAGTGTCGCCACCGTGGCTGCGGCGTGCGCGGCGCTGCTCATCGTGGGCATTGCCGACGCCCACGTCCTGAAGACGTTTGGCACCTACGACGTGGCCCTCGGCTGGGTCCACGAGCCGACTTACCTCGGCGAGCAGAACGCCGTCCAGGTCGTGATCAAGACGGCAGCCGGCAAGGCAGTCACGGACCTCGCCGATGGCGATCTCAAGGTGACCGTCAGCATCGGCGGCAAGACATCCGATGCCCTGCGCCTGCTCAACAAGTTCGACCCGGACACCGGCCTCGGGGTGCCGGGTGACTACGAGGCGTCGATCATCCCGACCGCACCGGGCGACTACACCTTCCACCTGTCCGGCTCGATTCACGGCACGGCGGTGGACGAAACGGCGGTCTCGAGCGATGCCACGTTCAACTCCGCGGTGAACGCCACCGGGATCCAGTTCCCCAACCAGCTGCCGGCCCTGACCGATGTCATCACCAGGCTGGATCGGATCGACGCGCGGCTGGCCAGTCCGGCTGCAGCCCCGAGCACGGCCCCGGCCGAGGACTCGGCCGTTGGCGATGCGACGGCGGCCGCGGCCAATGCCCAGACAACCGCCAACAATGCCCTGCTCCTGGGTGGCGGGATCGGCTTCGTGGGCGTGATCATCGGCCTGGCGGCCCTCGCGGTCGCGGAGCGCGGCCGGCGCCCCGGGGCCTGATCCCGTCGTGACCGGCCGGGCCGAGGTCGTTCGCAGCGCGGCAGCCGCCTGGCTGGCCGTGCTTCTCGGGCTGGGCGCGGGGCTGACGCTGCCGGGCATTGCGCTCGGCCACGCCCTGCCCCAGTCGAGCGTGCCCGCCGCGGGCGCCCAGCTGGCGACCTCGCCGATCCAGGTCACGATCATCTTTGGGGAACGCCCCGATCCAAACCTGTCGACGATCAAGGTCCTCGACACGACCGGCGCGGCCGTCACCTCCGGGCCGACGGCCGCGCTGCCGATCAATCCACTCGCGCTGGTCGTCCCGTTGAAGCCGAACCTGCCGGAGGGCGTGTACACCGTCGCCTGGCGCTCGGTGTCGGCCGTCGACGGACATCTCGCCAGCGGCTCGTTCGCCTTCGGCGTCGGCGTCGCCCCGACGACCGGGCCCCCAGGCTCGGCGGCCACGACGACCGTCACCACGAATACCGGGGGGCCATCGGCCGGGGCGATCGTCGGACGCTGGCTGCTCTACCTCGGCCTCGTCAGCCTGCTCGGCCTGGCGGTCTTCGGTGCCGTGGTCGCGCGCGGCTCCGGGGCCTCGGTTCGGCGGGCCCTGGCGATCGCCTGGCTGCTGGCCGCAGCCGGCACGATCCTGGTGATCTCGATCCAGGTCGGCGATGCCGGGGTCGACCTGGGACGAGTCTTCCAGACCTCGTTCGGGGGGGCGATCATCACCAGGATCGTGCCCCTGGTCCTGGCCGGTGGCGGCCTGGCACTGGTCTGGCTGGACAGCCGCGCGCCTCGGGCCGGCCTGATCATCGTCGGCCTCGGCGCAGCCGGTTCGATGCTGGCCGATGTCGGGCTCAGCCACGCGGCGGCCGGCGCTAACGTTGGCTTCGACGTCCTCGTCCAGGTGGTCCACGTCGGGGCGGTTGGCCTGTGGCTGGGCGGCCTGCTGGGCCTGCTGGTCAACCTGGGCGGACCGGCCGACGCGAACAGCGGCCGGCTGGCCGGGCGGTTCTCGCACCTGGCCACGATCGGCATCGCCACGGTCGCGCTGAGCGGCCTGCTCCGAGCGATCGCCGAGATCGGCACGATCGATCAGCTCCTCTCGACCGACTTCGGCCACCTGGTGATCGCCAAGACAGCCCTGCTCGGCCTGCTCGCCCTGCTCGGCGCGATCAACCACTTCCGGAACGTCCCAACGGCCCACCTGACGATCCGCGGGCTGCGCCGGATCGGTTCGGCCGAGTTGCTGGTCGGGGCTACCGTGCTCGTGCTGTCGGCCTCACTGGTCAACCTGGCCCCGCCCAGCTCGACCGTCGCCGCCAGCCAACCGGCGGCCACGCCGGTCAGCCCGCTGATCGTGACCGGTGCTGACTTCGGGACGTCGGTCAAGCTCGGGCTCGAGGTCGCACCCGGGCTGGCCGGCTTCAATACGTTCAAGGCAACCGTCAACGACTTCGACACAGGTGCGCCGTTGGCCGGGGCGACCGGGGTGACCCTGCGCTTCGTCTTCCCCGGCCGCTCCGACGTGGGCACCTCTCGCCTCGACCTGCCAGCGGTCAGCCCGGGCGTGTTCAGCGCGACCGGCTCGAACCTGTCGCTGGTCGGTGCCTGGCAGGTCACGGCCCTCGTGGTCAACGGCACGGCGTCCATCGAGGTCCCATTCGAATTGATCACCCGGACCGCCAAGCCCACGATTGACGTCAACGCCGTGGCCGGCCTGCCCACGATCTACACCGTCCACCTGTCGGCCGGCCGGAGCGTGCAGGTCTATCTCGATCCAGGCAAGGCCGGCGTCAACGCGGTCCATGCCACCTTTTTCGACGCAGCCGGCACCGAGCTGGCCGTGCCCAGCATCGTGATGATCCTGGGACCACTGGACGGAGCAGGCGCGGCCCTGGCTCCGCGCCAGCTCGAGGCCGGGCATTTCGTGGCCGACGCGACGCTTGCCGCCGGAACGTACACCCTGTCCCTGGCGGGGCCTGCCCCCAACGGCGATCAACTGACCACCCAGCTCGATATCCCGGTCCGCCCATGAGGAATCCCATGACCTGCCCGCCCCGGCCGCGCCTCCTGCCCCGACTCGGCTCCCTCCTGCTGGTCGTGGCCGTGGCCGCGTGCGCCAGCCCGGGCGCAACGGCACCGGCGACCTCGAGCGTTCCGTCCGACGCGGCCAGTCTCGTCGCCCCGACCCCGGCCGGTTCGCGTCCGTCGTCGCCGGCGATCGTCTCGATCGTCTCGCCAACGGCGAACCAGGTCGTCACCGGCTCGACCATCCAGGTCGTCCTGTCGCTCCAGAATGCGACGATCGTGTCGGTCACCACAACGAGCATCTCGCCGACGACCGGCCACGTTCACCTGTACGTGGACAATTCGCTCGTGTCGATGAACTACGGGCTGACCCAGAGCCTGCCGATCCATCCGGGGACCTACGTGCTCAAGGCGGAGTTCGTCGCGGCTGACCATGCCCCGTTTGACCCGCGGGTCTGGTCGCCCGAGATCTTCTTCACGGTGCATTGACCTTGAGCCGAGGGCTGCGCCGACCCGGGCGCAGCGGTCCGTTCGTGCTCGTCGCCGGCCTCGCCCTGATCGGGTTGGCCCAGTTCGTCGCGCCGGTCGCCGCGCCACTCTTCGATGGACTCACGGTGCTGGGGCCCTACCGCTACCTGGCGCCGGTCGGGACCCAGGCCGGCGCGCCAACCTCGGCCACGGTCACCAAGCCCGTCGTGGACGGGGCCAGTCCCGGCTTCAGCGCCGCCACCACCGAGACGCCGCCGCAGGCCCAGCTGATCGCCATACCGGGTGCCTTCCAGCTCGGTCCGGGGACAACCGCCGTGACGGTCACGATCGAGCCGATCGCCGCGCCGGCCGCGTCGAGCGTCGGCACGATCCTGGGCAACGTCTACCACTACTCGGTCACCGACCAGGCCGGAGCCGCCCTCTCGACCACGCCCGGAACGGACGTCACGATCGTGCTCCGGGCACCTGACGCGACCAGCGTGGCGGTCGTCGCCCAGTACGCCGGCGGGCAATGGACCCAGATCACCTCGTCGCCGGCCGGCACGCCCGCGTTCTTCATCGGGACGATCGCCACGTTCGGCGACTTCACCCTCGTGGCTGCCGCCGGGGGCGGCATCGGGCCGGTCCAGGTCGTCCTGGTGGCCCTCCCCATTGCCGTCATCGCGTTGGTCGTCGCGTTTCTTCTGCTGCGGCGTCGACGACGGGTACGCCCGTTTCCTCGGCCGCCCACGCGGCGCGATCCAGCGACGACCGCGGCCAACCGGAAGAAAGGCAAGCGCCGATGACCACGTCGGGGCACACTCAGCCAAGCTCGCACCTCGGAGTTCAAGCCATGCCCGCACTCGTTCGACGCCTCCTGGTCATCGCCGTCGCGGCCGGGCTGGCCGGTTGCGCCGGCAACAGCCCGTCGGTGACCGCGGTCGGTTCGACTGCCGCGCCGGCGGCCGGTGATCCGATCCGGATCGGGGCGGTCTTCCCGATCGGCGGCTCGGCCGCCAGCCTGGCCAACGAGGAGCTCCGCGGGGTCCAGCTGGCGGCCGACTTCATCAACGCCGACGGCGGGATCGGCGGCCGGCGAGTCGTCCTCGACATCCGTGATCTCGAGTCGGGCGATGGCGCACCCGCGGCGATGGCCTCGCTGCGGGCCGACGGCGTCTCGGTCGTGATCGGCGCCTACACCTCCGAGCTGTCGATCCCGGCTGCGGCGGCAGCCGATCGGGCCGGGCTCGTCTACTGGGAAGCCGGTGCCGTTGCGGACCAGCTGACCGGGCAGGGCCTGCCGCTCGTCTTCCGAGTGGGCGCCAGTGGCTCGAACCTGGGC
>JBBRIM010000050.1:0-14733 GCA_038221095.1 Candidatus Limnocylindrales bacterium | reverse complement strand
GGTCAGCGGGCGAACCTTGCCCGGCCCTGGTGAGACGGTCACCGGCGGTATGTTCGAGCGCCACGATGGTGGCAAGGGCGGCAACCAGGCCGTGGCTGCGGCCCGGCTCGGGGCGAGCGTCCGGATGATCGGGGCGATCGGCGATGATTCGTTCGGGGCGGGCGCGCGGGCGGCGCTGGCTGCGGCCGGAGTGGATGTCTCGGGCCTCGTTACGGCGCCGGGCGCCGCTACGGGAATCGCCCTGATCCTCGTCGATTCGGCCGGTGAGAACCTGATCTCAGTCGCGTCCGGGGCGAACTGGGAGCTGGTTCCGGCGGCCGTGGAGGCGGAGCTGGGACGCCTCGGTTCGCTGGCGGGGGATGTGGTCCTGGTTTCGTGTGAACCTCCGGCGGCGGTTGTCCGGGCCGCCCTGCGGGTTGCCCGGGCGGCGGGCGCTCGGACCATCCTGAACCCGGCCCCGGCCGCCGGCCTCGATCGGGCGACGCTCGAGCTCGTCGACGTGCTGACGCCGAATCGCGGCGAGCTGCTGTCGTTGGCCGGCGACGCAGGAGCCGACCCAGAGGCGGCCGCTCGCCGATTACCGGTCAGGGAAGCGGTCATGGTCACGCTCGGCGCGGGTGGCGCGCTCCTTGTGCGGCGGGATGGGCCTTCCGAGGTCGTGCCCGCCGCCCAGGTTCAGGTCGTGGACACGACCGGGGCCGGCGACGGGTTCAATGGGGCACTCGCCGCTGCGCTGGCGTCCGGCCTCGACCTCGAGACCGCCATTCGGCGTGCCGTCACGGCCGGCGGCCTGGCCACGACCCGCCCCGGCGCCCGCGAAGGGATGCCGACCGCCGCCGAACTGGACGCTGCTCTCGGTGGTTGAGCGGAGCCGGCGGCGGGCCGCCCGCGACGGCACGGCCCGCCACGGCACGGCCCGGCCGCGCCGGCCACTGGACGCGCCCGGCCCAGCCCCCGGCGGCGAACCCGGCCCTAGGCGGCCGGCACGCTCCTTGAGGGATCCGGCCGGCGCTGCTCGCGGCCGAGGAGCACCGGTCCCACCACGAACCGTGAGCCCAGGTACAGGACGAAGCTCAACGAGGTCACGTAGACGCTGACCGCCACGTTCGTGACCAGGGCCAGGGCGATCCCACCGAGAACGCAGATCAGGGCGATCGCCACGCTGTAGATGGCGGCCCGTCCGGGGCGGGCGGTGAGTCGCTCGGCCGACGCGCCCGGCGTGATCAGTAGGGTCAGGATGAGCAGGACCCCGATGATCTGGACGGCCTCCGCGACGGCGGCCGCCATGATCAGCAGGAAGACGATGGCCAGGCCGCGGACCGGCACACCACGTGCCTCCGCCACCTCGGGATCCACCGTGGCAAAGGTCAGCGGCCGGTAGACAACGGCCAGGGTGACCAGGGTCACGGCGCCGATCCCGACCAGGACGGCCACGTCGGCGACGCTCACTCCGGTGATCGTGCCGAACAGGATGTTGAGTGCCTCGCTGGCGTAGTGCGGGTACAGGGTGATGAACAGGACGCCCAGCCCCAGCCCAAAGGCCAGCACAACTCCGACTACCGCATCGCGCTCTCGAACGCGGACGCCGAGCGTCCCGATGAACAGCGCAGTGATTGTCGTGCCCGCCAGCAGCCCGATCTCGGGCGAGATGCCCAGCAGGATCGCCCCGGCCGCCCCGGTGAAGCCCAGCTCGGCCAGGGCGTGCACGGCGAAGGCCATGTTTCGGGCGACGACGAAGCGGCTGACGATGCCCGATACGACCGCGATCACGATCCCGGCCGCGATCGCGTTCTGGACGAAGGGGTAGCCGAGCAGGTGGATCAACTGGTCCATCAGGGCGCCGACCTTGCGCTGGGCCCGCCCCCGGCATGGATCTCGGGCAGGTGGTGGGGTTCCTCGAGCTCGAAGCCCGAACCGGTCGAGTCACTGACGACGAGGATCCGGCCGTGGACCCGCAGGACGTCCACGTGCGACCCGTACAGGTCGGACATTCGTTCCGACGTCAGGACCTCGTCCGGGGTGCCCGCGGCCCATCGCCCGTTGACCACGAACAGGACCCGGTCGACCAGCTTCAGGATCGGGTTGACGTCGTGGGTGACGAAGAGGACCGTGCGGCCCGTTCGCCGCTGCCAGCCCCCGATCAGGTCGGTGATCTCCTGCTGATGGTGCAGGTCAAGGCTGGCCAGCGGCTCGTCGCACAGGAGCAGGTGCGGGTCGCCCACGATCGCCTGGGCGATCCGCAGGCGCTGCTGCTCGCCGCCCGACAGGCGTCCGATCGGAGCATCGGCATAGGGTGTCGCCTCGACCGCCTCGATCACCTCGGAGACGCGTCGCCGGTCCGCCGCAGATGCCCGGCCGATCCCCCAGCGGTGACCGTCGATCCCGAGTTGGATGAGGTCCCGGCCACGGAGCGGCAGATCCATGTCGAAGGACTGGTGCTGGGGCACGTAGCCGATCCCGGGGTTGCCCCGCCGGGGTGCTTCGCCGAGGACCTCGAGGCTTCCGCTCGAGAGCGGGGTGAGGCCCAGGATCGCTCGCAGGAGGGAGGTCTTGCCGGAACCGTTCGGGCCGAGGATCGCCACGAACGATGGCTCGTGGAAGTCGAGCGACAGGTCGCCCCACACCCGCCGATCCTGGTACTCGAGGGTTGCGTCCCTGAATCGAACGGAGACCCGCGGATCGAGCTCAGCCACCGGCCGCCAGAGCCCCTTCCAGGACGGTGAGCTGGGCGAGCTGCCAATCCTGGAAGTCGCCATAGGTGGCCGGGATCGTCTCGGCGACTCCGACGACCGGGATTCCGCTGGCCACGGCCAGGTCGTGCATCTCGTCCGTGATCGGGGAGGCGACCTGGCTGTTGAACAGGAGGACTCGAACCTGCTTGCCGGTCAGCAGGTCGCGTTCGGCGGCGACATCGGCCGGGGCCGGATCCGTGCCGTTCTCGATCGACTTCTGGAAGCCAGCCGGGGTCAGGACCTGCAGTCCCAGGGCCTCGGCGAGGTAGCCGGCGACCGGTTCGGTGAACGCGACAGGAGCACCGTTGAAGCGGGCCTTCATCGCGGCGATCTTAGCCGCCAGCGGCTTGAGCGAGTCGAGATAGATGGCCGCGCGGGCATCGAAGTAGAAGGCGTTGGCCGGATCGATCTGATCCAGGGCGGCAGCCGCGGCCGCGGCCAGCCGGGGCATGGTGGCCGGGTCGTACCAGATGTGGGCATTGATCCCGTCCCCCAGACCGAGCAACTGCTGGACGTTGATCACGATTCGATCCGAGCTCGGCGACGCGCCGATCAGCTTGTCCATGAACGCGTCGTAGCCGAGGCCGTTGACGATGACCAGCCTGGCGTCGGCCACCAGGACGGCAGCCTGGGCGCTGCTCTCGAAGGCGTGCGGGTCGGCATTCGGGTCGTTGAGCAGGCTTGACGCGCTCACCCGGCTGCCCCCGATCTGGCCGAGCAGGTCGGCGTAGAAGTTCTCGGCACCGACGACCGCGATCGGCGTCGCACTCCCGGCCGGGCTGGGCCCGCCGATCAGCCGGCCCACCGGCGAGCTCCCCGGCGATCCAGCCGGCCCGCCGCAGGCGGCCACGGCAAGGCTGACCAGGGTCGCCAGGGTCGCCAGGGCAGCCGGGGCAGTGCGCAGACTCAGTCTCAGAACCGCGTGGACCACGAGCCCTCCAGGTAGGTCAGGAAGCCAGACTACCAATGAGACTGAGTATCGTCAACCGGACCTGGTTTCGACGCGATTCGTGCTATCGTCGGGCTCATGACCGACAGCTCCGCGATTGTCGCCGCGCTCGATCGGGCCGGCTATCGACTGACCGAGCCGCGCCGCGTCGTGGCCGACCTGATCGCCGACCGGGCCGGCCATTTCACCGCCGCCAACCTGGTCGATGACGCGCGCGAACGGCGCCTCGACGTTGGCCGGGCCACGGTCTTCCGGGCGCTCGAGTTGTTCATCGAGCTGCACGCGGTCGAGCGGGTGGACCTGCCCAGCGGCGAGCACGCCTACGTCGAATGCGAACCGGTCCACCACCATCACGTGATCTGTTCGCAGTGCGCCCGCACGACCGAGGTCGAGGCCTGCGGCATGCCGGCCGTCACTCGCGACGTGGCCCGCCGGACGGGCTTCAAGATTCAATCGCATCGACTCGAACTGTTTGGCATCTGCCCGACCTGCCAGTCCGCCAACAGTCGGCGCACCTGACCGCCGGGGAGAAACGCTCGTGACACGCCAGACACCACCCCTGGGCTCGAAGTCCCGCCGCGAGCGCCGCCAGCAACTCCGCGAGGAACAGGCCAGCGCCCCGATCCGCAAGCGTCGGAGCCAGCTTCCCGCGAAGCGCCCCGCCTGGCAGTCGCCCACGGCCATCGTGACCGCCCTGGCCGTGGTCGCCACGATTGTCCTGGTCGTCGTGATCAACCTCAAGCCGGCGGCCGCCCCGTCGACTGCGCTGATCGCTCCGGTCAACCCTGTCCCAGCATCGATTGCGCGGGACGGCAGCACCCTCGGCCTGAGCAGCGCGCCGGTGAAGGTCGACGTCTGGGAAGACTTCCAGTGCCCGTACTGCAAGATCTGGACCGAGGCGTGGGAGTCGCGGATCATCCCGGACTTCGTGGCCAGCGGCACTGTTCGCTACCAGTTCCACGACTACGCCTTCATCGGCACAGGCAAGGACCCCGATGAATCGCTGGCGACGGCGGTGGCGGTCCAATGCGCCGGCGACCAGGGCAAGTTCTGGGAGTACCACAACTGGCTGTATGCGAACCAGAATCCTGACGGTGAGAACAAGGGCTGGTTCAAGAACGACAGGCTCGATGCGATCGCCCTGAAGGTCGGCCTGAATCAGGCCACGTTCGACACCTGCCGGGCAGACCCGGCCAAGGCGACAGCGGTCAGGGCCGAGGAGGCTGCCGGGTCCTCCCTTGGGATCGACTCGACGCCCTCGATCTTCGTGAACGGCACCAAGGTCACGCTCGATACCTACGATGCACTCGCGGCGAAGATCCGTGGCCTCGTCCCGGCGAGCGCCGCCCCGGCCGCGTCGCCGAGCGCAGTTCCGTCGAATGCACCTTCGACCGGGTCGAGCCCCGCCACTTCGCCGTGACCGCCCGTCGGAGCGGGCCGCTGGTGACCGGCCTTGCCCTGGTCGGCTTGCTGATCGCCGTCTATCTCGCCTGGACCAAGCTGTCCGGCCAGCTGCCCGTGTGCGGGCCACTCCACGGCTGCGAGACGGTGGCCCTCAGCCCGTACAGCGAGCTGTTCGGGATCCCCGTGGCCCTGTTCGGGGTCGGGTTCTCGATCGCCCTGCTCGGGTTCGCCCTCGCCTGGTGGCGTCGGGCCGACCGCCGGGCCATCCTGGGCCTGTATGGCCTCGGGCTGTTGGGCGTCCTGTTCGTCGCCTACCTGACCTATATCGAACTCTTCGTGATCGGCGCGATCTGCGCCTGGTGCGCGACCTACGCGGTCACGATCGTGGCCGGCTGGCTCATCGCGCTCCTCGCCCAGCGGGAGTCCCCGGAAAGCTAGACGAGCTTCACGGTATTCCCGCGGCGAGTCCCACCGATCGGCAGGACGATCGAGCAGTCTCGCGCGTTCGGGCGGGCCGGTAGGCTGCCAGAATGGCAACCATGCCCCGTACCCGAAAAGCGCAGCAAGCCGCTCCGACGGTACCGTTGATCGGCGACGAATCGACCGGCGGCTTTGTCTCGTGCCCGAAGTGCGGGCGACCGGTTGCCGACGGCCTCGTCCGATGCGCCGGTTGCGGCACGCGGGTCCTGATGGGCGTTGCCGCGCCGCGAGCCCTCCTGTTCATGACCACCGGGGCCGTTCTCGGTCTGCTGGTCGGTGGCCTGTCCGTTGGCTGGATCATGAACACCTCGCGGGCGGTCTCCGCAACGGCCTCCGCTGCCGCCCTCCAGGCCAACCCGAGCCCGGGGCACAGCCCGGCCCCGTCGGCCACAGCCCGCGTTTCGACCGTGGACCCGCTGGCCGCCAGCGCCCTCCGCCAGGTTGCCTCCACGAACAGCCAGCTGGCCACGTCGGTTGACGCGCTCAGGCACGAGCTGCGTGCCCGTCCGTTCGATACCGGCGCGATCGCGGGCACCCTCCGGACCATGTCCGCGGCGGCCACCTACGGCACGTCGGTCCTGGGCTACCTGGGCGCCTGGCCGGATGCAGCTGCCCTGCAGGGCCAGATGGGCTCGCTCTACACGCACGTCCGAGCCGTGGCAGCCAACGGCCTCGCTGCCAACATGGCCAGTACCGCGGCCTACCAGGCGGCGGCCAACCAGATGATCTCGGTCCTGGCCGCGCTCCCGGCCGTCCGGGCGGCAGCAGCCGATCTGGCCCAGGCCGGCGGCGTCGACTTGCCCGGCGGCGCACCCAGTCCGGCGGCCTCGAACTAGCCGCCCGGGCCGTAGCCCGTCAGCTCGACATACCCTTCGCCGCCGATCGCCTGACCGTCGTGGACGCCGGCTACGACCTGCGACCCTTCCCAGTAGACGACCCCGGTCGTGGCCCGGGTGTCGAGTTCCTGGCCGGCAACCGTCGGTTGGAGGTGCAGCGTCAGGCCCTGCCCCGGGATCGTCACGGTCCAGCCGGCGGGATATGACGCTCCTGTCTTCGGCGACGTCCAGCGGCCGGTGATTTCGACCCTGAAGGCGGACCGATCGAGGTGGGTCGCCCGGCCGTCACGGTCGACGAACGTGCCGTAGACCAGGGAATCGGTTCCATCCGCGGCCCGTACCAGGGACATCGTGAGGTCGGAGCCATCGCCCAGGTTGACCGCGAACCAGTCCCAGCCGCCTCCGCCCACCGCGATGAAATCGCCCCACTGGTGATCGAACCAGGCAGTGCCACTCACCTGCAGCGTCCGGCCATCGAGCACGATCGAGCCGGTCGCCTGGAGATCGGTCCGGGAGTAATAGTAGGAGCCGCCGGCCGGCCCGAAATCGATCCAGCCGGCGCCACCCTGGAGCACCGCCGGCTTGGCGGCGTGGAGGCTGAGGTCCAGGCCGAGACCGCCGGCCGAGCCGGCGACGACTGCCTCGGCCGTCGACAGGCGGGCGGCGAGGTGATCATCACCACCGACGCCCTTCATCGTCCAGGCGGGCCGTCCGGCCGTCGTCGGATCGCCGGGATCGGCACCCAGCGAGAACGAGAAGCCCGCGCCTGGTCCCGGAGCCAGTTCCGCGGTCCGGCCGATGACGCTGCGCTGGGCGTAGTGGAACGTCTGGCGCCCCTCATCGGTGATTGCGAGGTGGGCCGCCCAGCTGACTGGGAAGCCGCCCCGCTCGGCCCGGAAGATCACGTACTCGAAGCCGTAGCGGGCGCCGCTGGCAACGTCCCGCAGGTGGCCCGTGTAGTACCACCACTCGGTCAGGCGCTGGTGAGACGCGTCGTCCCCGGGCAGGCGGATGGCGACTGGATCGGCAGTGGCGGGAGGCCGCTGGCTTGTCACGGGCTCGGGCAGGAGCGACGCCGGCGCGTTGGCCAGGAGAGGTCCCCCGGCACACGCCGCAACGACCAGGGCGACCAGCCCGGTCAACACGATGGAACTACGGCGCCCCGTCATCCGCTGACCTCGGCCTCGGAACCGGGCACTCGGTCGGCCAGCCAGCGCCGCAGGCGTTCGGGCATCCACCAGTTCCAGACGCCCAGCAGGCGCATCGTGGCAGGTACGAGCAGGGCCCGGACCACGGTGGCATCGAGGGCCACGGCGATCGCCACGCCAAGGCCGACGGCCTTGATCAGGACGACGTCCGCGAAGGCGAACGACCCGGCGACCACGACCACGATCAAGGCCGCGGACGTCACGATCCGGCCGCTCCGCTCGAGGCCCCAGGCGACCGACTCGGTGTTGTCGTGGGTCCTGTCCCAGGCCTCCTTCATCCGGGTCAGCAGGAAGACCTCGTAGTCCATCGACAGGCCGAACAGGACGCAGAAGAGGATCACCGGCAGGGTGGTCTCGACGTACCCCAGGGGCTGGAAGCCAAGCAGCCTGGACAGGTTGCCATCCTGGAAGATCCAGACGAGGGCGCCGAACGAGGCCACGATCGACAGGCTGTTCATGATCAGTGCCTTGGCCGGCAGGACGGCCGAGCGGAGCAGGACGAGCAGGACGAGATAGGTCGTGACCATGATGAACAGGGCCGTCCGGGGAAAGTCTGCCGCGACCCGGTTGACCACATCGCTGACGTCCGCCGCACCGCCTGCCACGAGAATTGTCACGCCGGGAGGCGGCGCGAGCGGTCCGACGCCCGATCGGAGATCGGTCACGAGGCTGCGCCCCTGGTCGGCATTCGGGCCATACGGAGTGGTCACCGTGAACGTCGTCAGATCGCCCCTGGTGGTCGCCGCCAGAGTGGCCCCGACGAATCGGTCAGGCGGCCCGGCCGGCGAGCTGTAGAGGAGCTGGTACTGCGAGACGCTGATGCGCGGGTCGAGATCGACGTAGCCGCCCACCGCGGTGATCCTGGGATCCTTGGCCAGGCGCCGCGAGTAGTCGTACAACGCGCCAACGTTGGCCGGGCTGGTGGCCGGGCCGTTCGTCCGGATCGCCAGGGAAAGTGGTGCGAACCGGCCGTCCCCGAAGGCCGCGTCAAGCCGGTTGAAGGCGACCCTCGACGGGACGCTCGGCGGCAGGATGGTCGCATCAGGGGCGTTCAGCCGAACATGCAGGAAGGGCGTGCCCAGGACGAGCAGCAGACCGAGCGTAGGCACGAAGACGAGCAAGGGCCGGCGCATGACCCGGCGGGCCAGGCGCGCCCACGGCTCATTGGCCGTGGGTGCCGCATTCACCCGGCGGACCGCCAGCCGATCGAGGCGCGGGCCCAGGATCGACAGGATCGCCGGGAGCAAGGTCAGGGCGGCCAGGACGGCAACTCCCACGACGATCGCACCGGCGATCCCGACCGAGCGCAGGATCGTGAATTCGAACAGGCACAAGCCGAGCAGGCCGAGGAGGACGGTCAGGCCGGAGAAGAACACGGCTCGTCCGGCCGTTGCCACGGTGACCTGGACGGCTGTCGCGATGGCCGCTCCAGGATCGTCGGATGGCAGCCGGCGCCAGAGCTCCTCTCGAAAGCGACTGGTCATCAGCAGCGAGTAGTCGACACCCAGGCCGAGGCCGAGCAGGGTCGCCAGGTTGAGCACAAAGATGCTCATCTCGGTCAGGCTGGCGACGATGAAGATCACTGCCAGCGAGACGAGCACGGCGGCGCCCCCGACGGCCAGGGGCACGCTCGCAGCGACCGCCGAGCCAAAGACCAGCAGGAGGGCCAGCGCGGCCAGCGGCAGCGACACGAACTCGCTCCGGCGGAGGTCCTCCTCGGAAACCGTCTGGATGTCGCCGTAGAACGCCGGCCCGCCGGCCAGCTCGATCGTGACGGCGCCGCCCGGCAGGCGCGCGATCCGTTCCTGGATCGGTGGCAGGACAGCCGGCGAATCGTCCGGTCCGATGTTGAGCAGGAGCACGTCGTAGGCCGTCTGGCCGTCAGCCGACACCTGGTTCGGGGCGAAGTTGTAGGACAGCACGCGGGCCACGTACGGGGCACCCGCGACCGCTCGGCGGGCTGCATCCGTGGCCGTTTCGAACGCTGGATCGCCAGCCCGCACCGTGGTACTCGAGTAGACCAGCACCATGGCCGACTCGGGCTGGCCGAGTTCATCGTGGAGGACGGCCCGGGCGCGCGAGGATTCGAGATCGGCCAGGTTGAATCCACCGGCATGGAGCGCCCCCGAGGCGCGCGGGGCGAGTGGAACGGCGACCACCAGGAGGAGTGCCCAGGCTCCCACGACCTGCCAGCGCCTGCGGTAGGCGAGCCGCCCGAGCCGCTCGAAGATCGTCACCTTGACCATGACCGCATCCTACCTGCGCGCGCGCAATGGGCCTTCGGCCAACTCCGGGGCGCCCGCGGGTGGATACTGTGGTCGGGCTTCAGCGCGGCAGTGCCAACCCGCCCGGGGCCAAATCGAGGGGACGAAGACGCACCACCGCACGGGGGCGGAATCCAGCGAGCGCGACGCTGGGGATCCCGCCCAGCCGGACCTCCGGCTTGATCCCGACGGTATCGCGCAGGGGCAGGCCCTGATCGACGGACTGAGCCAGGCTCATTCGCTTCAGCACTGCGCGCTCTTCCTGTGGGATCCGGCCGTCCGCCGGCTGCGCCTGGTTGGCCAGAACTGGGGTGCGGGTGAGGACCTCGGCGAGGTTCGGGTGGGCAGCTGGACGATTGGGCTGAATGGGATCTGTGGGCGGGCGTTCACGAGCGGGACTCCGGCGCTCGTGCTCGACGTCGAGGACGATCCCTCCTTCCTCAGCTTCCCGGGTAGTCGGACCCGCAGCGAGCTGGCCGTTCCGATCATTCTCGATGGCCGGCCGACCGCGGTCGTCAACGTCGAGAGTCCGCGGGTGGCTGCCTATGGTCCGGCCGATGTTGAGGCCCTGATCGGCTGGGCGGATGCGATCGGTGAGACGATCCGCGGCTTTTACGGCAGCCGGGACTGAGCCACTGCCCGGCTCGCGGCCGGGTCCATCTGCTACGATCCCGCTGTCCAGCCGTCGATCGCCGAGGCGCCCAGGTGCAACTTCTCCTCGCTCCATTCCAGGGCCCGCTGCAGTTCGCAATCTTCACCATCGCGAGCGTCATCGCTGGTGGCTTTGTGTTCATTTTCGCCCGGTCCGCGATGGCGTCGGAGGGACAATCGCGCGGCCTGGTCCGGGCCATGACCAATGCCAACGCGAAGTTCCTGTTCACCTTCCTGGCGATCGGCTGGGCCCTGGTCTTCGGGATCGGGCTCCAGCTCGTGCCGCACGAGGGCGCCGACTCGCCTTATGGCGGCCTGGCCCTGGTCGCGATGTTCTCCGGGTTCTTCATCCTGATGGGGTTGCTCTGGTCCGTCATCGGGGAGTGAGCCGCCCGGCGGTCCGCCCCCGGCGACCGGCTGGCCAATCGGTGCTCCAGGAGCGACAAACGTGCCGTCGTCGACCCTTGCTGGACTCGTTGAGCCCGGGACCCACGATCTGGACGAGGCATTCCACGCTGGGCCAAGTGTGGGCCGGGATGAACCGGCCGCCCGGGATCCCCGCGCCGGACGTGGACCTCGGCTCACGGCCTCGATTTGTGCCGTTTGTCGCTCTGGGTGCAACCCCGCTCGGGCGGGTGCCGACCCCGAGGTGATGGCTGGATCCGCGACCGGCCACGCCCGCGCTGGACCGCGCCTGCACTCCCGGCTATCATCCCGACATGCAGACTGCATAGACTTTATGCGTCTGGGCGGGTAGCAAGGGCCGCCGAGTTCGAGTTGCGGAACAGGAGGCCACGCGTGGATACCCAGGAGATCCAGACCGCCGTGGCCCGCCAGGCGGCCGCGGCCGCAGAGGCCGACCCGTTCGTGAATCGACGCGACCCGGCCCGGCTGCTTGGACCCGACGGCCGCCCGGCCGTTAGCCGGCGGGCACCGATCTGGGAGGACGTGCCCGACGAGAAGTGGAACGACTGGCGCTGGCAACTCAGCAATCGGGTCAACGAACTTGCCGAGATCGAGCAGATCCTCGAACTGACCGACGAGGAGCGTGAGGGTCTCTCCGCTCCGGACAAGTTCCGGGTGGATGTCACCCCGTACTTCATCAGCCTGATCGACCCGCACAACGCCGACGACCCGATTCGCCGCCAGGTGATCCCGCTCGGCCGCGAGCAGTCGGCCTTTACCGGGATGATGGAGGACTCGCTGGCCGAGGACCGCCACTCGCCGGTTCCAGGCCTCGTCCACCGCTACCCGGACCGCGTCCTGATGCTGGTCACGACCCAGTGCGCCAGCTACTGCCGCTACTGCACCCGAAGCCGGATCGTGGGCGACCCGACGATGAACTTCAACCGCAAGGAGCACGAGGCTCAGCTCGACTACCTGCGCCGGACGCCGCAGGTCCGTGACGTCCTGATCAGTGGTGGCGACGGCCTCACCCTCGCCCCGAAGCTGTTCGAGTCGATCCTGCGCGGTCTGCGCGAAATCCCCCATATCGAGATCATCCGGATCGGCTCGCGCGTACCGGTCTTCCTGCCCCAGCGGATCGACGACCAGCTGTGCGAGATGCTCCAGCAGTATCACCCGCTGTGGATCAACCTCCACTTCAATCACCCCAACGAGATCACCCCCGAGGTCAGCCGCGCGGTGGACAAGCTGACCCGGGCCGGGCTGCCAGTCGGCAACCAATCGGTCCTGCTGGCCGGCGTCAATGACTGCGTCCACATCCAGCGCTCGCTCGTCCACAAGCTGGTCGAGAACCGGATCCGGCCGTACTACCTGTACCAGTGCGACCTGGTCGAAGGCTCCGGCCATTTCCGGACCCCGGTCGGCAAGGGCCTCGAGATCATGGAAGGCCTGCGCGGCCACACCAGCGGCTACGCCATCCCGACCTACGTGATCGATGCACCCGGCGGTGGCGGCAAGATCCCGGTGATGCCCAACTACCTGATCAGCTACTCGGATCACAAGGTCGTGCTGCGCAACTACGAGGGCTACATCACCACCTACGAGGAGCCACCCACCTACGTCCCGCACAACCGAGCCGCCTGTTCGTACTGCCAGAACGAGCGCTCCGAGCCCGGCCAATCGGGCGTCCTCGGCCTGCTCGAGGGCGAGCGGATGTGGATCGAGCCCAAGGGCTTCGCCGAGATTCACACCCGGGGCAACACCGAGGCGCATCGCCTCCAGGATCCCGCCAAGTGGGTGCCGTTCGGAGTTGGTGCGATCGAGGGCACGGCCGCTGCCCCACTCCGGGTCCTCGAAGCGGGCGACCCGGCCCTGGCGAGTGGCGAGCCCGCGGGGAGTGGCGAGCCGGCGGGGAGTGGCGAGCTCGCGGGGAGTGGCGAGCCCGCGGGGAGTGGCGAGCCCGCCCCGCCGGCTCCTGCCTACGGCCCTGGCGAGGAACCGCGCCCACGCGAGGGCGAGCCGACCGCCTCGGCCCACGGGGAGCTGCTCTAGCCGCTCAACCGCGGGTCCTACGACTTGCCGGTCAGGACCGAAACGGCCTCGGTCCGGCCTCGTCCCCTTCGCCGGGCTGTAGCCCGGGCCAGGGGTGTGCACGCAGTACATCAAACTGATGTTTCGCCGCCCAAGACGGGCCGATTCGAGTCCGATACGGCCCCGACCCTGCCGTCTTGGAGCCTGACCCTCGCGACCTTCGACGCAGGGTATCCCGGCGCACGCTTGGGTCGGCACAAATCACGATGCGGAGCCATCCGAATCAGCCCGCCAGTGGCCAAGGTCTCCCGTCTTGCTGTACTGGGTGCACATCACCCGGGCTGAACCCGGCCCCGCCCCGCGCCTCCCCGATCCGCGTCTGGGCCCGGCGCTACGACTTGCCGGTCAGGACCGACACGGCCTTGATGAGCTGGGCATCACCCGAGGCTGTGAGTTGGGCCACGGTCATCTTGCCGAGCTCGGCTGGGACCACGATCTTGCCCTTCGGGGTTGAGTCCAGCGCGACGTCCGGCGCGATCCCCTGCTTCCAGATCTGGCGACCATCCCGGGTCAGCCATTCGATCGTGCCGACCAGGAGGGCCGAACCATCGTTCAGGGGGAACTGGCGCAGGACCGTGCCGGTGCCGAAGGTCTTCGCCCCGATCAACGTTCCCCGCCTGGCGTCCTGCAGCGCGCCGGCCACGATCTCGGCCGAGCTGGCCGTGCCGTTGTCAACGAGAACCGCAAGCGGCAGGTTGGTGGCGGTGCCGCCCGACTTGACCGGGATCTTCCGGATCGTGCCCGTCCGGTCCTGCTCCTGATAGACGTCGCCGTCCTTGAGGAACTGGCTGGCCACCCCGATGGCCTGGTCCACGTAGCCGCCCGGATTGCCGCGCAGGTCCAGGACCAGGGCGGTGGCTCCAGCCGTGCGCCCTGCCGCGATCGCTGCGACGAGTTCGCTGGTGGCGTTGTTGGAGAACTCATCCAGTCGGATGTCGGCGACGGTCGTGCCCGGGATCATCGCCCAGCTCACGGTCGGAACGACCACCTTGGCTCGGACGATGCTGATGCTGACCGGGGTCGTGGAGCCGGAATGCAGGATCGACAGGACCACGGTCGTCCCGGCGTCTCCGCGAATCCTGGACACGACCGTGTCGATCGACAGGCCCTCGGTGGACACGGTGTCGATCGACAAGACGGTGTCGCCGCCGAGCAGGCCCGCCTTCTCGGCCGGACTGCCGGGAATCACCGCCTGGATGATCGGCGCACTGTTCACCGTGCTCATCTCGGCGCCGATGCCTACAACCGAGCCGCTCAGCGACGAGTTCTCGGCCGCGAGGTCTTTGGGTGACAGGAAGCGGGTGTGGTCGGTGTCACCCACCGCGCTCAGCAGCCCGCTGATCGACCCGTAGGTCAGGACCGTCGCGTCGAGCGCCTTGGGATCGACGTAGTTGTCGTGGAGGATCTTCCAGGCCTGTTCGTAGACGGCGAACTGGGGTGGAAACGAGGCCGTGGTCTGGGGCCCAGTGGCCGTGCCCAGGCCGGGCCCGGTCCCACCGGCCGTGAATGCCGCACCGGCGCCAAAGGCGATCGCGATGGCCAGGATGAAGGCGAAGACGCCACGCACGGGCGGCAGCCGATCTCGACGCGGACCGGCGGTCTGCCAGGCGGGTGCCACCGGCGGCACAGGTTGCCAGGTCCAGCCCGTCGACGGCTCTGGCGCCGGATCCGCCGCGGAGCCGAGCCCAGGCCCTGGCAACGGGTCCGGAGCGG
>JBBRIM010000049.1:0-14894 GCA_038221095.1 Candidatus Limnocylindrales bacterium | reverse complement strand
GGCCGGTGCCGCCGCGTCGCACGAGCTGGGGGCCGGTGACCAGGGGATGATGTTCGGCTTCGCCTGCCGCGAGACGCCCGAGTTGATGCCCCTGCCGATCGCCCTGGCCCATCGGATGGCCCGCCGCCTGGCCGAGATCCGAAAGACCGGCCAGTTGCCCTACCTGCGGCCCGACGGCAAGACCCAGGTAACGCTCGAGTACGAGCGGGGCGTTCCCCGCCGGGTCAGGACGGTCGTGGTCAGTACCCAGCACGACCCGGACGTGACCGTCGAGCAGATCGGTGACGACATTGCCGAGGCGGTCATCCTGCCGTCGCTGCCGCGCGACCTGCGGGCCGCGGACCCGGTCATGCATATCAATCCGACCGGCCGGTTCGTGACCGGCGGTCCAAAGGGCGACGCCGGACTGACCGGGCGCAAGATCATCGTCGACACGTACGGCGGGATGGCCCGTCACGGTGGTGGCGCCTTCAGCGGCAAGGATCCGACCAAGGTGGACCGCTCGGCTGCCTATGCGGCGCGCTGGGTGGCCAAGAACGTGGTCGCGGCCGGGCTCGCCGATCGCTTCGAGATCGAGATCGCCTACGGCATCGGGATTGCCCACCCGCTCAGCGTCTCGGTCGAGTCCTTCGGCACGGGCCGGATTGCCGACGAGAAGATCCAGGCCCTGATTGCCCACCACTTCGACCTGCGCCCGGCCGCGATCATCGAGGCGCTCGACCTGCGCCGCCCGATCTACCGCCAGACCGCCGCGTATGGCCACTTCGGGCGGCCCGATCTGGACCTGCCATGGGAGAAGACCGATCGCGCGGCGCTCCTCGCCGACGACGCCGGGATCGCCATGCCCGAAGCGGTCGCCGAGGGCAACTGAGCCGGCCGGACCCGGGCCTGTAGAATCGCGCCGTGTACGCCGTCATCATGGCCGGCGGTGGCGGCACCCGGCTGTGGCCGCTGTCGTCGCCCGACTGCCCCAAGCCGTTTCTGCCGCTGCTTGGTGAGCGCACGCTCCTCCAGCTCAGTGCCGACCGGCTGGCCGGACTGATCGAGCCGGCCTCGATCTTCGTCGTCACCGAAGGACGCTACGCGGGCCTCGTCAGCGCCCAGCTGCCGGCTGCAACGATCCTGTCCGAGCCAAGAGCGCGCAACACCGCGGCGGCCATCGCCCTGGCCGTCCTGGCGATCGAGCGACCCGAAGACGAGGTGATGCTCGTCCTGCCAGCGGACCAGACCGTCGAGCTGGGAGATGCCTTCCGGGCGGCATTGCAGACCGCCGAGCTGGCCAGTGCCGGCGTCCTCGGCGTCGCCGCGCCGATCGTGACCCTGGGCATCCAGCCATCCTTCCCGGCGACCGTCTACGGCTACATCGTGCCGACCGACGAGGTAGCCGAGGTCGACATCGGTACGGGTGAACGCCACCTCGTCCGGGGGGTCGCCCGGTTCACCGAAAAGCCCGACCGGGCCGCGGCCGAGGCGATGCTCAATGGGCCCAACGGGGCCAGCTGGAACGGCGGCATCTTCGCCTGGCAGCGGGCCACGATCCGGGCCGCCTTCGAGCGCGATGCCGGGGACATCCTGTCGACGGTCAGGGCCGGCCTGGCGGGCAACCTTGCCTCGGCCTACGACACGGTCCGCTCCACCTCGATCGACTACGCGGTCCTCGAACCGGCCTCGGCCGCCGGCGATGTCGTCGTGGTTCCGGCCGATATCGGCTGGAACGACCTGGGCAGCTGGACCGCGCTGCTGGCCGAGCTCGGGCTGCCTGCGATCGAGGCCACGATCGCCCAGCCCGGGCAGCCGTTCGAAGCAGGGCCCGACGACCTTGCCGTGTGGCGGCGCGCCTCCGGGCGGCTGACCGCGGTGGCCGGCGCAGACGCTACGATGACCGGGCCCAACGGTCCGGTTGCCGTCCTCCGCGGGGCACGCCCGTTCCAACCGCGGATCGATGCGCTCCTCGAGCGCTGTTCAACCCCGGAGGCCCATCTGTGACCACGATCAAGCAGGTCCCGACACCAACCAGGATCGTCTTTGGCACCGACGGCTGGCGGGCCAAGGTCGCGGACGAGTTCACCTTCGAGAGCGTCCGACGCTGCGCCGACGGCGTGGCCCACTACGTCGTCGATCGCGGCGAGCAGGCCAAGGGTGTCGTGATCGCCTACGACCGGCGCTTCGCATCGGAGCATTTCGCCGCCGCCGCCGCCGAGGTCCTGATGGCCCGGGACATCCCGGTCGCGTTCGCCCGGCACGCCGTCCCGACCCAGATGTCGTCGTACGAAGTGGTCGAGCGTGGGGCCGCGGCCGGCATCGTCATCACGGCCAGCCACAACCCGTGGACCGACAACGGCTTCAAGGTCAAGGCGCCCACCGGTTCGGCCGCCGGGCCCGAAATCCTGGCTGTCCTCGAAGGCACGATCGCCACGAACGGTGGGACAGCGATCGAGCGTCGCCCGTTTGCCGATGCCGAGGCGGCCGGGCTGGTCGACTGGTACGACCCGTACCCCGGCTACGAGCAGTACGTCCGCCGAACGGTTGACGTCGACGCCCTCAAGGCGGCCGACGTCCGGGTCCTGGTCGATCCGATGTACGGCGCGGGGGCCGGCTGGCTGGCTCGCCTGCTGGCCGGCGGCAAGATCCGGGTCGACGAGATCCACACCGAGCGCAACCCCTACTTCGGCGGAATCAACCCTGAGCCGATTCGACCGAATGCCGACGAGGCACTGGGCATCCTGGCCGGCGGCGGATACGACCTGGGCCTGCTCCTCGACGGCGACGCCGACCGGGCCGGGGCGGCCGACGAGCAGGGCAACTTCATCCACAAGCTCGAAGTGACCGGCCTGCTGATGTACTACCTGGCCGAGCATCTCGGCAAGCGCCAGCCGATCGTCGAGAGCGTCAACAACACCTCGATGGCGATCCGCCTGGGCAAGCACTACAACATCCCGGTCTACGAGACCTCAGTCGGCTTCAAGTACATCGGCCCGAAGATGATCGAAACCGGGGCGATGATGGGCGCCGAGGAGTCCGGCGGCTACGGGTTCGGGATGCACCTGCCCGAGCGCGACGGGATCTACGCCGACCTGCTCCTGCTCGATCTGTTCCTGCGCGAGAAGGCCGCCGGGCGCTGGCCGGTCTCCAGGGCGATTGCCGCCTTCCATGAGCTGGCCGGGCCGTCGTTCTACCGCCGGATCGATGTCCACGTGGCCCCAAACCTGTACCCGGACCTCAAGACCCGGTTGCTCGTCGATCTCAAGGCGAAGGCCCCCAAGTCGCTGGCCGGGGAGCCGGTCGTGCGAACCGACGCTCTGTCGACCAACGACGGCTTCAAATTCTTCACGCCCGATGGATCGTGGCTGCTGATCCGGTTCAGCGGCACCGAGCCGCTCGTCCGGGTCTACACCGAGGCCGCCTCGGCCGAGGCGCGCGACGCCATGGTCCAGGCCGGGGAGGCCCTCGTTCGTGCCGCCTGAGGAAGCCCGCCGGGTCGACAAGCCGTGGGGCCACGAGCTGATCTGGACCCACACGGATCGCTATGTCGGCAAGCTGATCGTGATCGAGGCCGGCCGCCGGCTGTCGCTCCAGAAGCACGTCTACAAGGACGAGTCGGTCCTCGTCATCTCGGGCCGGATGATCCTTCACCTCGAGGACGACCAGGGCACGGTCGTGCCGATCGAGCTCGGTCCCGGCGATCACCGCCGGGTGCCGACGGGGCGGATCCACCGCTTCGAGGCGATCGACCGGACGGAGCTCGTCGAGGTCTCGACACCAGAGCTCGATGACGTCATCAGGCTCCAGGACGATTTCGGGCGCGAAGGTACCAGCGCGCCCTAGACGGGCGGGTGTATCGTCGCAGGAGCGACCGCCATCACCGGTCGATCGTGCAGGATCGGACGGCGGCCTCGGCAGCGCCCTCCCCAGGGCGATGGAGGTCCAGGAGCATGCACAGTTCGCTCATCGGCCAGGTCGAGAAGGCAAACCGCTACGCCCGCGAGCTCGACCGGTTGTCGATTGACCAGCTCTCGCTCACGTTCCGGGGCGACAACGACACCCACCGCGTGAGCCTGGATGCCGGAGTGTGGCGCTGCACATGCCACGCCTTCGGCAGTTGGGGTAGCTGCGTCCATCTCGTTGCGATTCACAAGATCCTGGGCGTGATGGTGCCCGAGGAACCGGAGGCCCACCCGAGCTCCGAGCGCCAGGCCGTCAGCGCCTGAGCCCGGCGCCTCAAGGCGACACCAACCAGCCGACGACCGCCCGGTTCGCCCCATGGGGGAGTTCGAACCGGGCGATCTCATGCCAGCCGCCCTCCGCGGCCAGGATCCGGATCGAGGCCGCGTCGCCGGCTGAATTGGCCAGCACGAGGGCAACTTCGTCACCCGCGACGGACGGCTGGGCCTGGATGATCACGTCGTCCGGGGCCAGGCCGGGCAGCCGATCGCCCGAGGCGCCGGTGAGCCAGCCGCTGACCGTTCCGATCCGGACGGTCCCATCATGGCCAATTGTCGCCGCGGTTTCGGCCCCAATCGCGACCGACTGGAGCGCTCTGCTGCGGACCGGGGCCAGTTGCCCCGTCGCTGGATCCGCGATGAGTGCGGCTGGCTGGTCCGCCGCGTCGCGAGTGACGATCACGATTCGGCCGTCGGGCAGCCAGGCGGGGGCTCCCTCGGCCGGCCGGGGCAGCTCGAACCGGCGGATCTCGAGGCCGGCCCCGCCTGCGACGACAAGGCGACCATGCCCACCCGAACCTGGATCGCCGTCGACGAAGGCCAAGCGGCTGCCGCCAGGCTCGGTGACGCCGAAGGAGCGCCCCGGATGAGCATCACCCAACCCGGCCAGGGCGGGCTGCCACCTGAGCTCGACAGACCCGTGACCTGAGCCACCCGGCGCGGCCGAGCCGACCAGGGCGCGCCCGGCCAGGGTGGTTGCGAGCAGGACCTGCCCGCCGCCGGAGAGCCAGGCGGCGTCGGGGGGCAGGCCGGGTCCGGCCAGCGGTTGCAGGAGACCAGCCGGGGCGGCGAGCACGAGGCGCATGGCCCCGACTGTGCCGACCAGCGCCACCAGCCGATCGGCCCGCCGGGGCGTCGCGGTCGCCGATGGCGAGGCCAGCGTCGGCGGCGTCTGGACCACGCCGCAGGCGCCGAGCAGCGCCGCGACTGTCGCGAGCAGAACGGCCCGGATCATTCGACGAGGTCTCCGCCGAGGGGCGCACCGTCGCCGGCGTCGAAGGCCAGCTCAAGCCCGGCAACGGTCTCAGCCAGCGATCCGCTCGTTGTCACCCGGACGACCCAGGCCAGTCGGAGCAGGCCCGCCGGTCCCCCCGGCAAGGCATCTCCGAACGCGTCGTTGGCTGCGATCCAGGCGAGCGCGACCGAGGTAATGACCGCATCGCCGCGCAGGCCGGCCGGGAACCACTGGTCGAGTCGTGCCTCGGCCAGGAGGCGGGCCCGCCCCGCCTCGATCGGGATCGTCGGCGCCGGAGCGAGCTCGTGCTCCGTCCGGACGATCCCGTGGAACGAGCCGCGGGCGTCGAGCTGGACGCTGACACCATCACCCGGCACCGGCACGGCACCGACCCGGCGAACCCAGCGGACGAGCCAGCCGCCCGATGCCCGGGGCGTCGCAGTCGCCGATCCCGGTGTCGGCACGCCGGCCCTGGCTGCGATCGCCGTTGCGGCCAGGGTCGCGTCCGCCGCAATGACCGACGAACCGGCCGGGGGGACGAACCTCAGTCGAACGGAGGAGATCAGCCGCCCGGCCGCATCGAAGCGCGAAATCGCGACCGGTCTCCCCAATGCGTCGAGGTCCGTCACCTCGTCGACCATCAGCGCGCTGCGCGGGTCGTGGACACGCACCACGCTGCGACCTGCGGGCACGGGCAGCCCGAGGCGGGCCTCGGTCAGCTCGGCCATGGCCAGGGCCGCGCTCGAAGACGTTCCAGCAACCGCCCCAGCAGACATCGTTCCAACTCCAAGGATCAGCACAATGGCAGCGCCGAGCGCCGGCCCGGCCAGCCGGTGTCGGTGCAGGCTCGGGCGGGTCATGCGCCGCCCGCCTTGACGCAGCGCCGGCAGAACGTCCACGGCCTGGTCCATCCGCTCCAGTCGTAGGTGCCCCACCAGTCGGCCTCCAGGGCGTGGCTGAAGTTCTGGAGCTGGCCGAGGTCGAATGCCTCACCCACGCTCATTCCCCGCTTGAGCGCACTCCAGAAAGCCGTCTCGAATGCCTCCTCGTCGTTATCGAAGGCCGACCCCAGGTAGCCCAGGTAGAAGTGGTTGCCGCCGCTCAGGACCTTCGTCTTGGCGATCCCGAAGGCGGCCGGCATGGTCGTCGCCGGCTCGGCGTTGTGGCAGGTCGAGATGACCACCAGGTTGGTGAAGCGCCCGGCCCGGGCTGCGGCGATCTGGGGCGAGTAGATCACCGCCTGGCTGCAGTCCCCGGAATCCTCCCGGAAGCCGTTGTAGCGGCGCTGGGCCGGCTGGTACCAGTAGTTGTCGCCGTGGCTGTGGACATAGAAGGAGTTGTCGCTCACCGTCCGGGCAAGGACTGCGGCGCGGCTGAAGCCCACCCCGGAGTAGGGCGTGACGGTGTAGCCCAGGAAGCGCAGCCCAGCGACCGCGAGCGACAGCATCCGGGTCGGATAGCTGTCCTGGAAGCCGACGCAGGGGCTTCGAAAGGCCGATACGTTCGTGTCCGCACTGGCCTGGTAGGTGGCGCGCGCCGGGCTCGCCGCGGGCGCCAGCAGCCCCGCCAGGACGAGCAGCGGAAGCGCGGCGAACCAGCGCGATCGTCCACGAGAAACCACGAGGACCTCCTCCGGCGGGCATCCACGGCGGAGCGGGTGGCGGAGTTGCGCGGGGGAGCGGGTCGGCTGGGTTCAAGCGGACTCGCAGCATCGCAGCGGCTGCTTAGCTGCGCCTCACCGGGGAAAGAGGTGATACTCTCGGACGACCAATTTCATCGCCAGACCGATGAGTCGCGAAGCCGGTGAGATCCCGGCACAGTCCCGCTACGGTGGTCGCGGCGCTCCAGTTCGGAGCGACCGCGCAAGTCCGGTCGCCGACCCTTCGGTTCGTGCTCGAACCTTCGCGAGAAAGGGTAGGCATCCTGTGAACCCGTCGCCGAACCCCGCTCCGGCTCGGACCCCTCCCACGCGTGGCGAGGGGTTTGGCATGTCCCGGCGGCCCACCCTGAGCCGGCTCGGCAGCCTGGCTGCGGCGGCGGCAATGATCCTCGCCGCCTGCTCCACCGGCGCCTCATCCAGCTTCACCTACGGACCATCACTGCCCGTCCCCAGCGCCGCACCGGGCGGCTCCAAGGCCGCCAGCCTCGCCCCGGTCAGCCCCAGCCCGGCGGCGACCTTTCCGCTCACCCTGACCGACGATGCCCACGGCGTGGTCGTGCTGCCGAAGCAACCCAGGCACATCGTGTCGCTCACCCCGGCCACAACCGAAACCCTCTTCGCGATCGGGGCCGGCGACCGGCTGGTCGCCGACGGCGACTTCGACGACTACCCCGCCGAGGTCAAGGACCTGCCGCACGTGGCCACCTATTCCTCGGTCGACGTGGAGAAGATCGTCGGTCTCGGGGCCGACCTCGTGATTGCCGGCGGCAACGGCTTCAACAAGCCCGACGCGATCAGCCGCCTGAAGGGGCTGGGTATTCCGGTCCTGGTCGTCTACGCACCCGACGTGGCCGGCGTCCTGTCGGACATCCGGTTGATCGGCGACGCCGTGGGCAACGGCAGCCAGGCGCGTGCCCTGACCACCTCGATGCAGGCCGGAATCGACTCGGTCAAGGCGGCCACCGCGGGCCTGCCCCAGCCTCGCACGTTCTACGAGATCGACGCCACGAAGGACATCTACGGTCCCGCCCCCGACTCGTTCCTGGCCCAGGAGATCCAGTACGCCGGCGGTAACCCGATCACGACCGGCGACCCCGCGATCTTCAGCATTCCCCTCGAGAAGCTGGTCGCGGCGGATCCCCAGGTAATCGTCCTGGGCGACTCGGCCTACGGCATGACTGCCGCCGTCGTGGCCGCCAGGCCCGGCTGGAAGACGATGACTGCGGTCAGGAGCGGGGCGATCGAGCCGATCGACGACCTCGTCGTGAGCCGGCCGGGTCCGCGCCTCGTCGAGGGCCTGCGACTGCTGGCCATGGCCATCCACCCGGACCTCGTCCTGCCACCCTACGGCTCACCCGGACCCTCGGCGTCGCCGGTCGCCTCTCCGTCCGGGTCGGCGCTGCCGTAACCCATGGCGACGCGGGCCGAGGCCGGTCTGGTCCAACCCGTCGTTGCGGGCTGGCTTGACCGCGCCCGGTCGCGGCCGGGCCTGCTCTTCGCGGGGCTCGTCGTCGTTCTCAGCGCTGCCCTCGTCCTTGGCGTTGGTTTCGGGACAGTGAGCATCGCCCCCGTCGACACCCTCGGGATCCTCGTGCACCGGCTCCTCGGGTTGAACCTGGGTGGTCACTGGACGGCGGCGGCCGAGACGATCGTGTTCGAGATCCGGCTGCCCCGGGTCCTCTCGGCGATGGTCGTCGGCGTCGGCCTGTCGGTGGCCGGGGCGACGTTCCAGGGTCTCCTGCGCAACCCGCTGGCCGACCCGTACGTGCTCGGCACGGCGTCCGGGGCTGCCCTCGGGGCGGCGATCGGGATCCTCATCCCGATCCGGATCGCCCTGTTCGAGTTCGGGCTCGTCCAGCTGTTCGCGTTCATCGGAGCGCTCCTGGCGGTTGGCGTCGTCTACCGGATCAGCCGGACCGGCGCCCTGTCGCCTCTGACCGGACTGCTCCTCACGGGCTACGCCGTTGGTTCGCTGCTGGCGGCCGGACTGGCCCTCACGATGTATGTGTCGGGCACGAACCTGCGCCAGATCTTCTTCTTCCTGCTTGGCGGCTTCGATGGCAGCTCGTGGCTGCAGCTGGCCGGCACGGCGCCCCTGATCCTCGGTGGGAGCGTCCTGATCATGCTCCGGGCCGGCCCACTCAACGGCTTCCTGCTGGGCGAGGAGACTGCTGGAAACCTGGGCGTTGACGTGCGCCGGGAGCGGGTGATCCTGCTCGGCCTGGGTTCGCTCGTAACCGCGGCAGCGGTCTCGGTGGCCGGCCTCGTGGGCTTCGTCGGGCTGGTCGTGCCCCATCTCGTCCGGCTCGTCGTCGGGCCGAATGCCCGGCGGGTCCTGCCCATCAGCGCCCTGCTCGGGGCCAGCCTGATGGTTGGGGCCGACCTGCTCGCCCGGGTCCTCGGCGAGATCCCGGTGGGGGTCGTGACGGCCGTGATCGGCGCGCCATTCTTCCTCGTCCTGCTGCGCCAGACGCGATCGGCCTACGAGCTGTGACCGCCGCACTTGCGTTCGACGGCGTCAGCGCGGCTTACCGGGCCCGGGACGTCCTCGTGGATGTCAGCTTCCTGATCGAGCCCGGCGAGCGGGTCGCGATCATCGGGCCGAATGGCGCCGGCAAGTCGAGTCTGCTGCGGGCGATGACGGGCAGCCTCCGCCCGCGGGCCGGCTCGGTCAGACTCGGGGGAGATCCGCTGGCCCATCTCGACCGACAGGCGATTGCCCGGCGACTGTCGGTCGTACCCCAGGCGGCTGCGCTGCCCTACGCGGCCCGGGTCGAGGAGGTCGTCGGGCTGGGCCGCCTGCCCCACGAGGATCCGCTCCGAGGCCAGCGGCCGGTCGACCGGATCGTCGTCGCGGCGGCCATCGAGCGGGTCGGAATCGGGGCGCTCGTCGGCCGTGACGTCCGTGAGCTGTCGCTGGGCGAGCGCCAGCTGGTCCTGATCGCCCTGGCCCTTGCCCAGGCCGCGCCGCTGATGGCCCTCGACGAGCCCACGGTTCACCTCGACCTGCGTCACCAGGTCGAGACGATGGAGCTCCTGGTCGACCTGAACGAGCGCGACGGGACGACGATCGTGGCGGTGCTCCATGACCTTGGACTGGCCGGTCACTTCTTCCCCCGCCTGATCCTCCTCGATCAGGGCGCGATCGTGGCCGACGGTCCGCCCGACGACGTCCTTGCCGATGGACGCATTCGCCAGGTGTACGGCGTCGATCCCGCGTTCGTGCGACGTTCCGGGCCGCTCGTGCCGGCCTGAATCGAGGGGATCGTTGACCGCTGTCACCGGCTCCGGATAGGCTTGGCGGGTGACGCCCATGCGCCTACGGACGGCCGGGACCGTCCGACCCTCCCTGCTGGTGATTGCCGCGATCTTCCTTCTGGCCGCCTGCGGCCTGGCCAGCGTCTCGCCGGTGCCATCCGGGACGAGCGGGACCAGCCTCGCCCCGAGCAATGGCCAGAGCTTGGCGCCGAGCACCTCGGACGGGAGCGCCGCCAGTCCGTCCGACTCGCCCGGCACGATCCCATCCGGTTCGATTCGGCCGAGCGTCGCGCCAACCCCCAGCGGGTCGGTCCAGCGCTCGCCCGGCGCCTCGAGCCCGGCATCCGTGTGCAGCGGGGCCAAGGACACACCCGACTTCTACGAGTCGTTTGCCGGCTCTGTCAACTTCACGGTGTACTGCGCCGTCCTGCCGGCCGGCTGGGGCCTGGTGTCAGGCAAGTACGCTCTGGCCAATGGGGGCCGGATCACGATCAGCTTCCGGCGCAAGACCGACAGTGCGACTTTCGAACTCGACGAGGGGTCGTTCTGCTCGGATGGCTCGGGCTGCGTTCCGGGTGGTTCGTCGGCCGGTTCAGGTGCATACGGGGATCTCAATGGAGACCTCGTCCAGACGTCGAACGGCTTCGCTCTGGTCGTTGCCAGGGGCGTCAAGCCGAGCTGGCTGGCGGTCAGCACCGGCCTCGACCAGCCTTCGTTCCTGGCCCTGACCGGCGCCCTCCATTCGCTCAAGTAGCCGGGTCGGATCGATGAAGATCGCCGATTTTGAACTCGAGCGCTACTTCGCCCGCTGGGAATTCGCCGTTCGACACGTGCTCTGCGCCTCAGACCTCGAGGGTTACCCGATGGCCGAGCTGGTGGCCCTCGCCGACGACGAATCTCGGCGGTTGTGGGATGGCCTCCGGCTCGGCTACACCGAGTCGAGTGGCCACCCGCTCCTGCGAGGCGAGATCGCGACGCTGTACGAGGAGATCACGGCCGACGACGTGCTCGTCTTCTCGGGGGCCGAGGAGGCGATCTTCTGCCTGCTCAACGTGATCGTCGGGCCCGGCGATCACGCGATCGTGACCTGGCCTGGCTACCAGAGTCTGTCCGAGGTCGCCCTCGCGGCCGGCGCTGCCGTGACCCTCCACGAGCTGCACGAGGCCGACGGCTGGGCGTTGGACGTGGAGCGGATCCGGGCCTCGATTCGACCCGAGACCCGGCTGATCGTGGTCAATGCCCCGCACAATCCGACCGGGATGCTGCCCAGTCACGCCGAATGGCGAGGCCTCAGCGAGCTGTGCGCCGAGGCGGGCATCCACCTGTTCAGTGACGAGGTCTACCGCTTCCTCGAGTTCAACCAGGCCGATCGCCTCGCGGCGGGGGCCGATGCCCTGCCCAACGGGGTCAGCCTGGGGGTGATGTCCAAATCGTTCGCGATGGCCGGCCTGCGGATCGGCTGGCTGGCCACCCGCGATCGAGCCCTCCTCGAGCGCTGCGCCGCGTTCAAGGACTACACCACGATCTGTCCGTCGGCCCCCGCCGAGATCCTGAGCCTGATCGGCCTGCGCGCTCGCTCAACCGTGCTCACCCGCTCGCGCGGGATCATCTCGGCCAACCTGGCCCTGCTCGATCGGTTCTTTGCCGAGCGTCCCGACGTGCTGACCTGGGTCCGGCCCCGGGCGGGTTCCGTGGGCTTCCCGCGCCTCACGGATGGGGGCCCATTCCGGGACTGGGACGCCGATCGCTTTGCGGCGGAACTGGTCGAGGCCGAAGGGGTCCTGCTGCTGCCCGGCTCCCGCTTCGGCCACCCCGGCAATCACCTCCGCCTCGGTTTTGGCCGGCTCGATCTGCCCGAAGCCCTGGCCGGCCTGGAGCGCTTCGTCGCGCGTTGATCGGTCAGGCCTGAGGCACCCGGCCCGGCCGCGAGTCCTAGGCTCGCTTGCGGGGCACGTCCAGGAAGGGGGTCTCGACCACCGTGGCGCCGACCCGGCCCCGGCGGGCCTCGACCGTCCACTCGGCCTGGAGCGGGGTGCCCGGCCGCTCGTACGCGGCGGGGACCGAGGCGAGGGCAATCGGCTTCTTGAGGATCGGGCTCCAGCCGTGGCTCGTGATCCGGCCGACCTGCCGGCCGGTGGTGTCGTAGAGCGGCACGGGCGAGCGATCGACGATCGCGGGCGCGCTGGGCGGCAGGCCCTGGGCGTTGTACATCGCATCGATGTCAGGCCAGCTCAGGTCGAGGCCCACGAGGCGTCGGCGCGGTCCACCACTGCGGCGCTCGTCGAGGAGCGCGCGCCGGCCGACGAAATCGCCCTTCTCGAAGTCAACCAGCTTGGCCAGCCCGATCTCGCCGGGCGAGTAGGCCTGCTCGGAGTTCATCGCATGGCGGGCGCTGGTGTAGTCGACCTCGAGCAGAACCAGGCCGGCCTCGAGCCGGACGACGTCGAGGGCGATCATCCCCGCCGGTCGAATGCCGAAGGGCTTGCCGGCCGCCACGATCGCATCCCACAAGCCGACGGCCTGCTCTGCGGCCACCCACAGCTCGTAGCCGAGGTCGCCGGTGTAGCCCGTGCGGCTGACATCGATCGGGATCCCGGCGACCGTTGCGGCGCGCCGCCGAAAGTAGCGCAGGTTGGCGAAGCTCTCGCCCCCGGCCGCCTCGAGGACGGCCCGGCTGAGCGGACCCTGGAGGGCCAGCGCGGCAGTCGATTCACTGACGTCGTCGACCTCGACCTCGAGCCCGGACGAGTTCAGCCTGAGCCAGCGGTACTGCGGGTCGGCCGCCGTCCAGCGGAAGCGATCGGCCGACAGGCGGTGGACGGTCCCGTCGTCAACGACCTTGCCGGCCTCGTCGCACCAGGGCGTGTAGTAGACCTGCCCGACCTTGAGCTTCGTCGCGTCGCGGGTGATCACCCGGTCGACGAGCTGCTCGGCGTCGCGGCCGTGGATCTCGTACTTGTAGAGCGGTGAGACATCGATCAATGCGGCCTGTTCGCGGATCGCGTTGTACTCGATGTCGTGGAAATCGGCGTAGACGCTGGCGGCGAAGTAGCCCGACCACTCACGCCACTGCATTTTCCGGTTGTGGGGCTCGGTCCGGGGGTGGAACGCGGTGCCGACGCTCAAGGTGTGCTCCTCTGACGCTCGGCCCCAGTATGCAGGTTTCGTATGCAGGCTGGATGGCCGGCGAGGGCCGGGCATTGCTCAGTCGTAGGCCAGGACGGGCACCCCGAGCTTCTCGAAATCCCGTGCGTTCCGGGTGACGACCGTGGCCTCGAGCGACCAGGCCACCCCGCCGATGAGCGCGTTCGCCAGTGATCGGGTATTCGCCCTACCGGCCCGGCGCGCATCCGCCGCCCACACGGCAGCACCCGGCGCAGTCGAAACGTACTCGAGGACCCGAACGAGCGCCTGGATCACCTGGCGTTCGTCGTCCGGTCCGCCGGACAGGGCCTCGGTAACGATCACGTCGCAGGTGTACAGCTCATTCGGTGCGCTGAACAGGGACTCGAGCAGGGCGACGACGCTTGGCCGGCCGCGCCCGTGGTCGATCAGCACCGTCGAGTCCAGCAGGTAGCGCACGGTCGTCCTCCCAGATCCAGGGTCGATCCCACTCCTCGCGCAGGCTGCGCAGGTGTTCGTCCACCTCGGCGTCGGTCCTGCCCCACGACGTCGAGTCCTTGAGGGCGCCGGCGTACCTCGCAAAAACGAGCCGGGCGTTGTCGCGCCGAACCTGTTTGGCCACGACATCGGCAATGTAGGCACTTCGGCCGCGCGGGCCGGCGACAGTATCGACCAGGTCCAGCGTGTCCCGCGGGATCGTGATGTTCGTCCGGACGAGACCCATCAGTGTGTCTCCAAGTGTGTCGAGAACGGCACACACGTTAGCACACGCGCTGGTGGCGCTCACCATCGGCCCGGCAAGCCGCTAGACTGCATACGTCCCATCCAGCCTGCATAGCGCTACGGCGCCCGGATGGGGCCGGTCTTGACGGAGGATCCGTGGCCCAGACGTACGACGCGGTGATCATCGGCGGCGGTCACAACGGCCTGGTCAGTGCCGCCTACCTGGCCCGGGCGGGCATGCGCACCGTGGTCCTCGAGAAGCGCGAGCTGCTCGGCGGGGCCGCCGTGACCGAGGAGATCTTCCCGGGCTTCCGCTTCTCGGTGGCGTCGTACGTCGTCAGCCTGCTTCGCCCGGAGATCATCCGGGAACTCAACCTGCCGGCCCACGGCCTCGACATCCTGCCCCTCGACGGCACGTTCACGCCGCTCCAGGGTGACCACCTGTGGCGCGTCAACGATCACGGCCGGACGATCCGGGAGCTGCGTCGCTGGTCAAAGCTGGACGCTGAGGCCTACGAGGAATACGGCCAGCTGATGGTCGAGATGGCCCGTTTCATCAAGCCGATCCTGTCGATCGTGCCGCCCGACCCGACCGGCCTCGACCCGCGCCAGTTCGCGCCCCTGGCCGGCCTGGTCCGCTCGTTCCAGCGGCTGCCCCAGAAGCAGCAGGCGGTCTTCTTCCAGCTGATGACGATGAGCGCGGCCGACTTCCTGGCCCAGTGGTCCGAGACCGACCCGCTCAAGGCCACGATGTCGGCCTCGGGGATCATCGGGACCTACCAGGGGGTCAAGTCGCCGGGCACGGCCTACGTCCTGCTCCACCACTACATGGGCGAGATCGACGGCGCATTCCGAGCGTGGGGGATCCCGCGCGGCGGTACCGGCGGCGTCTCGGATGCGATCGGCAGTGCAGCCCGGGCCCAGGGTGCCGAGATCCGGCTCGAGGCGCCGGTCG
>JBBRIM010000048.1:0-14978 GCA_038221095.1 Candidatus Limnocylindrales bacterium | reverse complement strand
TCGAGCACTGAGGTCCGTATCCGGTCATCCTCGGCCGGGTCGCAATCATCCAATTCATCACGGGTGGAGGTAGCAAGTGCTGTCCGAGTTCAAGGCGTTCCTGCTCAAGACCAACGCGCTCGCGCTGGCGGTCGGCGTGATCATCGGCGTCGCCCTGGGCAACGTCGTCAATTCGCTCGTGAACGATCTGATCATGCCGCCCATCGGTGTCCTCCTCGGCGGCGTGGACTTCTCGGGCCTGGCCATCAAGCTCAAGGATGCGACGGTCGACGCAGCGGGTAAGCCGGTGCCCGAGGTCGACATTCGCTGGGGCGCCTTTGTCAACGTGGTGATCACCTTCATCATCGTGGCGTTGGTGGTGTTCCTGATCGCACGGAGCCTGATCAAGGAACCGCCGCCGGCCGAGGTCAAGACCTGCCCGGCGTGCAAGGAGGCCAATGCGGTCGACGCCACTCGCTGCAAGGCCTGCACCAGCGCGATCTGACCCGAACCAGCGCTCGTCGGGGACCGCCAGCCGGTCGCCCGACGAGCCTCACAGCCCAGAACCACAACAGGGGCCCAACTCCCATGGCCGACGACTTCGAGCAGCGAATCACCGCCGCCTATACGCCCGGCACGCCGGCCCTCGAGTACGGTGCCGTTGTCCTCGGGGCGACCACCTATCCACACGCGATTGCCCGCCTCTCGCTGGCCATGGTCAACCGGCACGGCCTCGTCGCCGGTGCCACCGGAACGGGCAAGACCAAGACGCTCCAGGTCCTGACCGAGCAGCTCTCGGATGACGGTGTGCCCGTCTTCCTGGTCGACATCAAGGGCGATATCAGCGGCCTTGGGGCGGCCGGCCAGCCGAACGACCGGATCACCAGCCGGCTGGCCCAGATCGGGGTGACCGACTGGGCCCCGCGCGGCTACCCGGTCGAGTTCATGACCCTCGACAAGGGGGGTGCGGGTGTCCGTTTGCGGGCCAACGTGAGCTCGTTCGGACCGATCCTGCTGGCCAAGGTGCTCGAGCTCAACGACACCCAGGAGAGCGTCCTGTCGCTGATCTTCAAATACGCCGACGACAACCAGCTGCCGCTCGTCGACCTGTCCGACCTTCAGGCGACCCTGACCTACCTGAACGGGCCCGACGGCCAGGCGGCCCTCGTCCAATACGGCGGGATCTCGCCCGCATCCGTGGGGGTGATGCTGCGCAACATCGTCCAGCTCCAGCAGCAGGGCGCCGATGCTTTCTTCGGGGCACCGGAATTCGATATCGGCGACCTGGTCCGCCAGTCGTCAGATGGGCGCGGGATCGTCAGCATCCTCGAAGTCGCCGACATGCAGGACCGGCCGAAGCTGTTCAGCACATTCATGATGTGGCTGCTGGCGTCGGTCTACCACCACCTGCCCGAGGTGGGCGACCTCGACAAGCCCAAGCTCGTCTTCTTCCTCGACGAGGCGCATCTCCTGTTCGAGAACTCGAACCAGAGCTTCCTTGACCAGATCGAGATGGTTGCCCGGCTGATCCGGAGCAAGGGTGTCGGCGTCTACTTCGTGACCCAGGCACCCGAGGACGTCCCGCCCAAGGTCCTCGCCCAGCTCGGCAATCGGGTCCAGCACGCGCTCCGGGCGTTCACCCCGAACGACCAGAAGATGATCACCGACACGGCTCGGACCTTCCCGACCACGACCGATTACGACGTGGCCAAGGAGCTCGTCTCGCTGGGTACCGGCGAGGCGCTCGTGACGGTTCTCTCGCCGAAGGGCATCCCCACCCCCACGGTCCACGTGATGCTCCGCCCGCCCCGCTCGCTGATGGCCCAGCTCGACCCGGCCACGTTCCAGGCCGTGACCTCGGCCTCGCCCGTGGCCAGCCGCTACTCGACGGCGATGGACCCCCAGTCGGCCAAGGAGATCCTGGCGGCCCGGCTCCAGGCCGAGGCGGCCCAGGCCGAGGCGCAGGCCCAGGCCCAGGTACAGGTGCCGAACCAGGGCGACTGGCAGTCCGGGCAGGGGCAGGGGCAGCGGCCGTCCGGTTCCCCGCGCAGTTCGAGCTCCACCGGTGCCGGTGGCTTCGACCTGGGCGAGGCGGCAAAGCTGGGCACCCGCGTGCTCACCAGCTCGACCACCAACTCGATCATCCGGGGCATCTTCGGGATCCTGTCCGGAAAGCCGGCCCCTCGCGCCCGCCGCCGCACCACCCGCTGGTAGAGCGCCCGGCGGAAGCCAACCAGGCCTGATCAGGCAGATGGCAGTGAAGCCGCCCCCGATACCGGGAGCGGCTTCATCAATGACCTGGACGAAACGGGGATCAGTTGAGCGGGCAGCCCAGGTTGTTGTCCTTGTCCAGCCAGGCGGCCAGCGTCAGCATCGTGTCCCGGTCGCCGCTCGCAAAAGCCGCGTCGACCGTCGCCAGGAGTGGCGGGCGGAACTGGCTGCCGTAGCGCTGCCAGGGGTACAGGAGCGGGTCATAGGCCGCGTTGAGGAGTGCCGCAACGGCGGCCCGCAGGAGGATCACCTTGGCGCCGTTTACGCCAGGCCCGCCGCCACCATTGAGGGCCACGAGGAGCGTCTCCTTGTCATACGGCGAAGCCCCGGTGTACACGCTGCCGACCGTCTGGGTCGGAGCGTATTCCTGCCAGCTGTCGGTGTGGTTCTTCCAGTAGCCAGGGGTGCAACCCTGGGTTGTTCCGACCGTTGTCGCCGTGGCTGCGCCGGCCAGGGCGATCGACGCGGCGAAGCCGGCTGCAAGGGCGAGACTCGTGACCCTTCGGGGCAAGTGAAGATGCATGCTGGGCGAGCTCCCTTTCGTGGATTGCAGGGGCGACATTGCATCGCTACCACCAGTAACGGTACGACCCGCCCATTGGTACGGCCGGAGTACCAGCGCCAAGCGTCACGTGGTGCCTGGATGCACCAAACCTGGTGCAGGGATGGTCCAGCTCCGGACCGATGGTCGGACAGCACAACGGGGCGGGTCGTGATGACTCGCCCCGTTGTGGTCTGAGTTGATGGGGTCAACCGCGCCAGCGCCTTCTGGCCGGGTGGGCGATTACTTGGCCTGAAGCTTGAACGTCGCAGAGGCGGCGCTCCCCACGAACCGCGAGGCATCTGCGCCGGCTGGAGTCCAGGTGGCCGTCAGGGCGTAGGTACCGTTCTTCTGGTTGAGCTTGAGGGTCGTCGATGCAACGCCGCTGACGTTCGTCGTCGCGCTCACGGACTGTGAGCCCAGCTTGAACGTGATCGTCCGACCGCCGAGAGCCTTCCCAGTGGCGTCGAACAAGGTGGCACTGAGCGTGATCGTCTTGTTCGGGCCGCCGGTGAGCGTCCCGGTGTAAGTCACGGTTGAACTCTTCAGCCCGATGACGATCGAACCTGAACCAGACGAAGCAACGTAGAGCGAGTCCCCGGCGAACGAGGCGCTCGTCCCGTACGTCGCGGCGGCAAGCTCTGGGGTGTAGGCGGACGATGCTATCCCGGCCGAGTTGGTCGTGGCACTTCCGGCCGGTGCGCCGTTCACCGCAAAGGTGATCAGTCGGCCGTTGACCGTGGCCCCGAACTCGTCGACCAGCGACGCGCTGAGGTGGCCCGCCGTGTCGTACGTCCCCGCCGTGTCGCCGAGATAGCCAACCGAGACGGTCCGCTGGCGGACGTGCACGACTCGGGAATCAAGGTTGCAGGCACCATGTTGGTCGCACACGGTTACCGTGGCCGTGTAGTCCCCGGGGGTCGAATAGGCATGCAGGGTGCTCGGCCCGCCGGTGGCGCTTGGCGAGCCATCGCCGAAGGCTCACGAGTAGGTCAACGTCGCCTGGTCGTCCGACCCTGGGTCGACGGCGCTGCCGTTGAAGGCAACGAGCCGGCCCCACGCTGACGTCGTGCCCGGCCCAGCGTCGACGACCGGCGGCAGGTTCGCGACGTTGATGCTGAACGTCGTCGTGGAGACGAGCCCCGTCGCGTCGGTCGCGGTCAACTGGCCGCTATACGTGCCGCTACCAGTGAAGGTGTGGAACGGCTTGGCTCCGAAGGCGACGCCGCCGTCGGAGAAGTCCCAACGCAGTGTCGGGAAGCCGCACACGGAACTGCTCGCCGATCCGTCGAACTGGATCGCCGACCCCTGGTTCCCGGCATACGGCGTCGGTCCGGCGTCGACGACCGGTGGAACGTTGTTCTTGGCCAGGGTTCCGAGGCTGATCGAGCCGTCTGGCGCTGAGATCGGCATCGAGACAGGGGCGGTCGGAGTGTCCGTCGTGGCGACGGCGGCCGGTCCATAGAGATCAGTCAGGACGAAGTCGGGGGCCGGGAACGGAAGACGCTGCCAGAGCTTGGCGGTCACGTCGATCTCGATCATTGAGCCGATCGAGGTGGAAGCACCGTAACCGGTATTCGTGAAGGCGTAGGAGACGGCATTGCCGGCGGGTTCGGTACAGCTGAAATGGACAGCGTCGCTGACCGACGACGGTGACGTTCCCGCGAACGTGAGTGGAGCGTTCTGGGTTGACCCACCGCCGGTCACGATCGACTGGCGTACGGTTGCCACGCCGGCGTTGCTCAGGGAGACGTCGAGGCGGAAGCCGACCGAGAAATCGATCGTGATGTAGTTGGTCACCACATCGAACACATCGAGCGAGACGATGTTCTCGCTGGTGAGTCCCGATGTGCACGAAGCGGGCGGATCTCCCGGCAACGGCATCCCGCAGGCAAATGTCAGGGTGAACGCCTTGTTGAAGGCAGTCAGGCTGCCATCGGCAACGAACCCCGACCCCGTGTCGTGGTAGAAGCCGTAATGGCCCGTGAACGTGCCTTTCGCGGTGATCGTCCCACCACTCGTGGTCAGGACGTCAGTCGCGCTCAGGGTCTGGCCCTGCCGGAGGAGCGAATCGTCATATGTCACGGCCGTCGAGGTCGATGAGGCGTACGCCAGCGATGTCACGCTGGCGCCCGCGTCAGCGCCAAATCCCCAGGCGCCGCTCGAGCTGTTGAACAGGTTCGCGATCGCGTCATCGACGCACAGGTCGCATACACCCTGGACGTTGAACTGGACCGCTGGATCGGTCGATCCACTGAAGCTTTGGGGGATCGTCGCGGTTTGGGTGGCGGCCGCCACGGGCGCCGCCCCAACGGTGAGACTCCCGAGCAGGGCAACCCCCATGGCCGCCGTTCTCAGGCGTATTCCGACCTTCATGTCGTACCTCCTCTACGTCGACAGATGGCGGAAACGGATCAAGCGTTCCCGAGCGGGCTACTGGTGTCTACGGGATCCAGGACCGGTTGGGGCGCTGCACCTTGGCATCGGGCGATGACGGCGGGCCATCCTCGGCCGGACTGCCGACGGAGATCACCGACAACGTCGATGCAGGCTGGGCGATCTCCCTGGTCGAGAATGCCGGAGGTGACTTGAGGCCGCTACTGCAAGAAACGGAGCAGGTGGCCCGTTGGGTACTCGAGAAGTTCCGCCAAGTCGTGTTAGGTGGTGCTTCGATGCACCACGTGGCCGTGCGGAACTCGCGGATCCCGGTCGCGTTGCGCGAGGTAACGGCTCATCACACGGTCGACATCGCGTGGCCTCAGCGTGCCGTCATCGCACAGCGCGTGGCGGACGCGGGCAACCCTGTCGGTTCGGCGCTCCGGACCGTCATACGGCAGCACCCCACCCAGCCCTGTGACGAGCCGCTCGACCGTGGCAATGGATGGGCGTCGTTCATCCCGGAGCAGGCGGGAAATCGTTGCGCGATGCAGCCCCGATCGCTTGGCCAGGAGTCCGCGGCTCATCTTCCGGTCGGAGAGCTGGGCAGCCAGCCAGGCGCCGAAGCCCCGGGTCTTGGGGTCCATCAGCGCAACCGACGTGCCGCGCGACTACCGGACGAGCTGGACGGCAAGCGGTGCCCCGGGGAAGCCGGGTGTCGAGGTCGTCGGTCCCACGAAAAAGGGTTGCCGATAGACGCCCTCGATGTCCTTGCCCCCATCACAGGCGGTGAGCTGGAAGCCCGTGAACCCGATGATGTGGTACCAGGCGTTGTCGCCGGTCCCACCGGCGTAGTCCCAGACCGGCACCGTCACGACGACGTTGTTGACGATGTAGTAGGTGCAATCGGCGCTGGCCTTGTTGCCGGGCAGACTGCCGATCCGATTGGCCGGCGCGGTGTCGTTGGCTGAGACCGCGCTGCAGCACCCGAAGCTATTGGCCGGTGGCCCGATCTCGGTCTGCAGGAATGGCTTGTTTGGACTGCAGCCATTGTTCGGGTCCATGCCCAGGCCGTAGCCCGTGCACTTGCCGGTTGCCCCGAACTTGAGCCAGCCGAAGCCGCCAGGGACGTTGAGATCGCCCGGAGTCAGGTGCTGGGGGTAGCAGTTGCTCGCTGGGTTGTTGCTGACCGGGCCGGCGCACGGCAGCCGGCCATTGAAGAACGCATCGGCAATGCCGACTGGGAATACATTGCTGCCCGGACCGCCTGCCGCGTAGCCGCCGCGGGCCGTCGCAGCGGCGCTGGCCGCCCAGTTCTTCATGCCGATGATCCCGAGGAAGTACGGTGTCCACGTCCGGCTCGACTGGACCGTGACCCCAACCGTTCCCGCCGGAATCCCACCACCACCGACGTAGCCTGTCGTCGCGCCGTTGGCGTCTACGTAGGCCGGACCGTTTGGACCGCCGAACGCGATCGGAGCTCCGGCATTGACGCTGATCGAGTTCGTGATGGCGGCCTGGACGGTGGCGTCGGTCCCATTCGTGGTGTCGCCCCCAATCCACTCGGCGACCACCCGGGCACCGGCCAGGGCGGCGAAGTCAGAGGCGTTCTGGGACGCTCGGCGCTGGACCAGGGCAGTGCCGCCGTCGATCACCAGGCCAACCCCGAGCAGAATGACGACCAGGCTCAACCCGAAGAGGGCAAGCATCTGGCCCTTGGTCGATTGGGCACGCTGGGGCACGAACATGGGATCTCCTAGTTGATGACCATCGTGGCCGAGCCGGCGGCGGTCACGGAGCCGACGAGCTGGGCAACGACCGGCGTAATGGCCGTCGAGGTGAGGGTGATCCGGACCGAGACGAGGTCGGTGCCGGCGGTCGTGTTGGTACAGCTGGCCCCGGTCCAGCGCCCGGTTGGCGCGCCACCCGGCGTATCGCAGCTGAGGTAGACGGCGCCGACCGAGCCGAAGGGTGCGATCATCCGGTTGGCGGCGGCGGTGATGTCGGCCTTGAGGGCGGCCAGGTTCGCCGGGCAGACGGGTCCGCCGGCGGTGCCACAGGCCGGATCGACTGAGCCGAGCCAGCTCGCCTCGACCGCCGCGACGCGGGCGCCTTCCCGGGCGGCCTGCGACATGACGCTGTTGAGGTACACGAATCGACCGACGTCGATCAGCCCGAACAGCATCAACAGGAAGAGCGGCAGGACGAGGGCGAACTCGATCAGCGTCTGACCCTGGCTGCGACGCCGACGGGTAGTGCTACCCGACGGGCTGCTTCGGTGGCTCACGGGGCGGTCACCTGGTGGCTCGTGGTGACCTGGCAGGTCCCGTTGATGACGGTCAGGCTGACCGTGTACGTGCCAGCGCTGCCGTAGTCGCGGACCACGTTCTGGCCGCCGGCGATTGAGGCGTCGCCGAACGACCAGTTCCAGGTAAGTGGCGCCGGCTGCCCGCCAGCGGCACCGTAGAAGCTCATCTCGTGCGCCTTCACGCCATTCCCCTGGCCGGTGAACGCGCTGGTGAACGTCGGCACGGTCCCGCATACCGGCGTTGGAGTGGGCGTTGGAGTGGCCGTTGGAGTCGCCGTTGGAGTGGGCGTTGGAGTGGGGACGGCACTGCTGACCGTCACGATCTGGGTGATCGTGCCGGGCGTTGCATTCGAATTGGATACGGTCAGGATGATCGGGTAGGTCCCGGCGAACGCATACGTGTAGCTCGTCGTGCGGCCGACGACCGGGGGAAACGGGTTTGCCCCGTCGCCCATGTCCCAGGCGTAGCTGGCGATGGCGCACGGCCCGCTGCCGGGTGTCGATGCCGAGGCGTCGAGGTTGACCGTCAGGCCGGAGATGGTCGGCGTGAAGGCGGCGACCGGCGGCGGCGAGCAGCCCGGCGGGGGACCGCCGGCAGCTGTGGGGGCCAGACCCAGGACTGCCGCCGATGCCGAGGCGCTCATGCGAAAGCTGTTACCAAAGAAACCGTTGATGAACGGTGTGATAAACGTGAAACCTTCGCTGACCTTGACCGTCAGGGAGTTGCCTGCCCCCGAGCCACCGGAGGAAGCTGAGCACAGAATCGGGGAACCCGCCGGATCAGCGCAGGCGGTCGTAACGACAATCGCGCTCTCGCCGCCCTGGGCTTGAGAGCTCGTTTCCTGCTGGGCGTGGGCCGAGATCTTGGCCGTCCCGGTCGGGTCGCCCGCGGCATAGGCGGCTCCTTCCCGGGCCGCATTGCTGATCTGGATGTACGAGAAGAAGAGGCGCCCAAAGTCGATCGCCATGAGCATCAGGAACAGAAAGACAGGCAGGATGATGGCGAACTCGACCAGGGCCTGGCCAGTCCGCCTTCGATCCCCGCGGACTCGGCCAGGCGCCAACGGCGGCTGGATGACGAGGTTCATTTCGGTCATTTGCCCTTGTTCCCGTGCCCGTTGCCATTCCCGGTGCCATTTCCATTGCCCGGTCCCGGGCTTGTAGTCGGGCCGTGCCCATTCCCGTTGCCCTTGCCGACCGCGTTGCCGTTGCCGTTGCCGCCCGCGTTGCCATTTCCATTGCCCGGTCCCGGGCTTGAGGTCGGGCCGTGCCCGTTGCCATTGCCCGAGCCTGGACGGGTGGAAGGCCCGTGGCCCTGGGTCGGGCCGTCACTGCTGCCCGCGCTGGTACCGGGGCCAGGCGTGCCAGTAGCCGAGTTGCCATTGCCGTCGTTCTTCCCGCCGGGCCCGGCCATCAGCCGGATCTCCTCGACCAGGGGGCCGGCAATGGCCTGAACGCGCGCTGCGGACGCCCCCGATAGCGTGCCGGCCAGGTCATTCAAGCTTGTCGCGGCTCGCGACAGGGAAGCCTGAAGTTCTGGGGTGTTCACGCCTGGTGCGCCGACGAGATCGAGAAGATCCGCCATGTTCGCCTGATAGGCTGTCACGGCTGCCGTGAAGCTGGCCGCATCTCCTTGCACAGCCGTAGATCGAATGTCGGCCCTCCGGGCATCGAGATGGGCGAGCTCGGCCTGCCAGCGCGCCTCGCCCGACGCCGGCAGGGTCAGCCTTTCGATCTCGAGACGGGCGCCGTAGAAGGGCTGCCCCGGTCCGCTGTTGGCACTGGCGCCGAGCCCGACCAGGCCCAGCGCGAGCGTCGTCCCGAAAACGAATGCGAGCGTCTGCCTCAGTCTCCGGCGCCTGGCTCGACCGGCCGTCAGCAGCGCTTCGTCGTACTTGGTCAGAACGCTGCGACGAACGCGTGCGATGCGCTCGGGGTCATTGGCATACGCGTCCTGGAAACGCTCGGAAATGTCGGCTGCGGGCGGATCGCCGGGCCCGGGTTCGGCCGTCTCGCCGTCCTGCTGCCGAGTCCTGCCCAGACTGCCTGTCGGCCGCTTCACAGAACGACCGGGTGGCGTTGAGCGGCGCTCAAGTTGGATCGAAGCGCGGCTGTCATCGAAAGTACTAACGCAGGGAAGGCCCTTTCGTTATCGGCCTGGTGTCAGATGGCACCGGGACTCGCCCGCGAGGGCTCGATTCTGGCTGAAGGTCAGTCACAATCAGGTCATCCGCGCAGCACCAGTGGCTGCAAGCCAACCCGAAAGGTCGGGCCGATATCATCCCGGCAATCGCCGGATCCAAAGGGGTTGGGGAATCCATTGACCGAAACGGTCCAGGCCCTGTATTGGGCACCCGCCGCCCAGACCATCGACGAGGGCTGGGTTGACGAGCTCGTCCTCCAGGCAAAGGCAGGAGATGCTCCCGCCTTCGGCGGCCTGTACGACCTGTTCGCGCCCCGGGTCTATCGTTTCCTGCTCGCCCGCGTCCACGAGCCGGCCGACGCGGAGGATCTGCTCCAACATGTGTTCGTGAAGGCTGTCGAGGCGCTGCCTCGCTACGAACCTCGCGGTCTGCCCTTCGCAGCCTGGTTGTTCCGGATCGCACGCAATGCGGTGATCGATTTCAGCCGAGCCCACCGGCGGACCGAGCCGATCGAGGCCGTCGCGGACCGGTTTGACGGAGACCTTGACCCGGCCACCCAGCTCGAGGCCGTGGCGGACCGCGATCGCGTCCGGGCCGCCCTCGCCACGCTCACGCCCGAGCAGCGCGAAGTGGTGATCTATCGCTTCTTCGCCAATCTGTCCGGTGCCGAGATCGCCCTCGTGATGGGCAAGCGCGAGGGGTCGATCCGGGCCCTCCAGTTCCGCGCGATTGGCACCCTCCGGGCCCACCTCTCTCAGCCGTAGCGTCGCCGCCGGGGCGTTCACCCGCGATCCGACATAACGGATCTCCGCCTTCTCCGTTCCCATTGGTGCCTGGTTGCTCCTCGTGAGTGGCATCGGCGACCAAGAACGAGACACAAGGTGAACGAATGAAGACACGAGTTGCCAAAGCTGGCGTCGCACTGCTCCTGACCCTGGCCATCCCGACTGCGGCCGTGCTGGCCCATGGCGCGGTCGACGCCCAGAAGGGGCTGGCGACTGCCGCCCAGCACGCGCAGGAAAGCGTCCCGGTCAGCGTCCCCGTCGGCCATGGAGCCGACAAGGACAACACCGGCAACGGCGACACTGAGAACGACACTGACGGCGCCGGGAAGCCCGTCGTTCCAGGCGCCCCTGACTCGACCGAGGCGACCACGAATCGTCCCCATAACCACGGCTGGTTCGTGTCACAGGCAGCCAAGGACCACTCGATGACCGGCAAGGCGCATGGAGCCGCCGTCTCGAAGGTAGCTCGAAGCAATCAGGGCAAGCCCGCCGGCCACTGACCCAGCCTATCCAGCTGGCAGACCGACGCCCTGGCCGGGGCAGTACTACCGAGTACCGCTGACGTTCGTTCGATAGTCGCGGCGCTGGCTCGCCTTCTAGGCTCCGCGGATGCGCATCGGGCGAACTCGGGGACGGCAGCCGGCGGTCCGTGCCGTTCGTGTCAGGCCACTCCTGCTGATGCTGGCGATGGCCGGCTTCCTGGTGATCGTCGCCGTCACGGCGTCGGGCCAGGTCCTCCTGACGACCACCGACGAATCCCGCACGCTCCTGAATGCCACGGTCGGGTCCGATGCCGCCGCCGTCCGAAGCTTCGTCGCCCTGAACCTGCGCCTGGCCGATGTTGGACCCGGGGCGATCAGTGCCGACCGCGCCGCCATCCTCGAGCAGGGAATCACCGCCCTGACGAGCAGCGAGGACATCCTTGCCGCCGCGATTCTGCGGCCCGACGGCAGCATCGTTGCCTCGAGTGTGCCGGCAGTTGGCAGCTCGCTGCCGACCCCCGGCCTCAAGGCTGCCCTAGCCAGCCGAGAGGTCAAGGCCGAGATGCTGGCGGCCGCGGACAGTGCACCGCTCGAACCACTCCAGGCGACGACCGTGATCCGGGAATACCTGCCGATCATGGAGGGCGGGACGGTCCGCGCCGTGGCCGAGGTCTGGCGCAACGCGGCGCCCATCCTGGACCAACTCGAGACGGCCCGGATTCACACCCTGCTGGTGATCTTCGGCGGTGCCCTGGCATCGGCGGCACTCCTCTTCATCGTGTTCCGCGGCGCCCAGTCGCGGATGACTCGCCAGACCCTGGACCTCCTCGAGGCCACCCGGCGGGATCCCCTCACCGGAACCCTCAATCACGGTGCTCTGGTCGAGTCCCTCGCGGAGCGGATCGCCCGTGCGCGTGCCCATCCCGCAGCCGGCACGGTTGGCGTGGCCCTGCTCGACATCGATAACTTCAGCCTGCTCAATGAGACCTACGGCCATGACGCCGGGGACCAGGCCCTGACGATCCTGGCCACGCTCCTCGAGCTGCACCTGCCTGAGGACGCGGTGTTCGGGCGGTACGGTCCAGACGAATTCCTGGTGACGGTCCCGGCCGCCGGTATTGCCGGCCTTGGCTCCAGCATCGAGCGAATCCGCGCGGCGCTGGTCGATGTCAGCTTGCATTTCGACGCATCGGAGCGCCTGCCGCTGACGATCAGTGCCGGGATCGCGACCTTCCCGGCCAACGGCGAGGCCGTGACGTCGCTGCTGGCGACCACTTCGCACGCACTCGACGAGGCAAAGAACAGTGGCGGGGACACGGTCCGGACCGCCGGAACGAGCCTCCCGCCCGACGAGGCGATCCGGTTCGACATCCTCGAGGGCCTGATCATCGCCGTCGATACCAAGGACCACTACACGGCTCGTCATTCCGAAGACGTTGCCCGCTACGCAGACTTCATCGGCGACCAACTCGCTCTCGACGCCAACTTCCGCAACGCGCTCTACCGGGCGGGCCGGCTGCACGACGTGGGCAAGATCGGGATCCCCGACTCGGTCCTGCGTAAGCCGGGCAAGCTGACCGACGAGGAGTACGGGATCGTCAAACAGCACGTGGCGCTGGGCGATCTGATCGTTCGGGACCTACCCGACATCGAGCTCATCCGGGCAGGCGTCAGGCATCACCACGAACGCTGGGATGGCGCCGGCTACCTCCATCGGCTGGCCGGCGAGGAGATCCCGTTCATCGCCCGGATCCTGGCCGTCGCCGATGCCTTCTCGGCGATGACCACGACGCGGCCGTACCGCAAGGCCCTCTCGGTTGACGATGCGATCACTCGTCTCGAAGATGCCGCCGGGAGCCAACTGGACGAGCGCCTGGTCCTTGCCTTCGTCGCCGGTCTGCGCACTGCGGCGGACCCGCCCCTGCCGGGCGCGGTGCGCTCGACGAAGGCGCCAGCCCTGATCTGGACGCCCCGCAGCGGATCCGAATCGCAGGTGGCCTGAGATGACTGGCTCGCCCGTCCGGGTCGCGGCGATCGGCCTGCTGCTCGGCCTCCTGACGACGGGCCTCCAGCCGGGACTGGCCAGCGCCGACAGCCTGACCTGGTCGATCACGGCCGACCGGTCGACCGTCCCGATCGGCGTGTCTACCCAGGTCACCCTGACCGTCACCGTGCCGCTCGTTGACCCGCAGCCACTGCTGAACTGTGTGACCGTCCGGATCCCGACCGTCTACAAGGTGACCGGCTGGAGTGCCTCCGACAGCCGGGGATCCAGCTACCCCTGGACGACGACCTTCGCCAGCGCGACCCTGACGGCACGGGACTCCAACGACCTCCTGGGTCTTGGCGAGCTCTCCGTCGCCAGCCTCGTCCTGCGCGTGACCGTGACCGGCCAGAACGTGAGCCAGGCCAAGTGGTCCGGGACGGCATTCGATCGCAACGACTGCCAGCACAATCCGAGCCCGGCACCGGCCATCTCGATGGCGATCGTCGGTGCGCTACCCACGCCCACGCCGGTACCGACGCCGACCCCGACGGCCACGCCCGGGCCGACACCAACCGCTGCGCCGACCCCGACTCCCACGCCGACGCCCGGCCGGAGCGCCCGCCCGAGCCCGAACGCTTCGGGCAGGCCATCGTCTTCGGCGTCGCCCGGGCCGACTGGATTGCCCGTGAGCTCCCCGTCGCCATCGCCGTCGGCCGTCCCGTCGGCCAGCGATGGCGGGGCTCAACCGTCGACCGGCGCCCCGTCGCCCGGGGCCGGAACGTTCTCGGGCGGCACGGGCTCCGGTGGCGGTCCGATCGGGTCGCCCGAACTTGGAGTTGTCTCGATCGGTGGCTCGGCCCTGAACTTCAGCGATGCCGGCTTTGGTTCCGGCCTCGGGGCGTTCGCCTGGACCGTGCCCGGGTACGTGCTCGGTCTGTCGGGCCTCCTGGTCCTGGTCATCCTCGGAGTCCAGATGGCGGGTGCCGCCCTGTTCGTACCATTCACCCGACGGGTCTTCGGCAACTCCCGCCGGCGTGGTAACCGACCCGGCCGCGTGCGCCTGAGCCGATAGCCCCAGCCAACCAGCCGGACCTACGGCCGTCCGGCAGCCTGCCAGGTGGCGATCCAGTTCGTGGCGATCTCGTGCTGGGCCGTCGCCAGGTTGAGCCGGCCATCGCAGACGGCGCGGCGGAGGTAGACCTCGAGGCCATCCTTGGCGATCGACCCGACGTTCGTGCCATCGGCCAGCCTGACGTGGTGCGGTTCCGGCCACAGGTTGCGCGGGTCGCGCAGGGCGCCGCCGAGCGAGATCGGGATGAGGTGGTCCTCCTCGTAGTCGCCCACCTTGCGATCGGCGTACCCATACGCGCCGATCTGGCGGATCTTGAGTGGCTCGGTGTAGCTCTCCGGCGGCCGAACCTTGCTCGACCAGCCCGTGGCGCAGATCGTCTGGAAGCGAGTGGACTCGGTGACCGCCGGGTTGGTCGCGCCGGGAGTCATCGCCCGGTTGGGCAGGCCGATCGAGGTGGGGTTGGCCGGCGGAGTGGGCGAGATCGGGACGAAGGTCGGGGTCGGGCCGTCGGCGCCCTCACTCGCGGTGGGCGCCCCGCCCCGCCCCGGGCTTGTCGTTGCGACCCGGCCGGCATCGCAGGCGGCCGAGCCGAACACGACCAGGATCGCCAGGATCGCCACCCGCGCGCCGATCATCGGCTGATTCTAGTCGGCGGACCAGGCGATCGCCGCAGCTCCCAGGCGGCCTGGCCAGCATCTGGCAGAACTTGGCAAATACCAGCCCCCGTGGTACTGGGCTGGATCCGGCGCCGAATCGGGCCATCGAACCTCGTGTCGAGCGGCCCGGTTGAGCATGGCCCAGCAGCCGTGGCACCCGATTCGGGCCTTCCCGACGTTCGCAATCCGCCTAACACCACACCCACTGGTAGATGACAAGAATCCACCGGGGCGGCGAGGGCTCCAGCGCGTCGGCTGGGGCGGCGGGGCTCGGACCGGGCGCACGGTCCCAGGTTACGGCGTCAGGCCCCCGGACCCGCGCCCCGACGCGCGGCCCACTGCCCCGCCCACGGCCCGCGCCCCCGCCCCGGCCCCCG
>JBBRIM010000047.1:0-15133 GCA_038221095.1 Candidatus Limnocylindrales bacterium | reverse complement strand
GGTTCGCCGTCGCCAGACCAGCAGCCACAGGAGGACCGGGAGGACGAGGGGCTTGGCGAACGCGGCCGTGGCCAATCCGAGCAGCACGCCGTTGCGGCGGCGGTCCGGGCCGAGCATCGCCGGCACCATCGCGCCGACCAGCAGGACGTTCGCGTTGCCCAGCATCAGGTCATGCAGGAAGGGCAGCGACAGGATGACCATCAGGGTCGCGCCAAGCTGCTGGGCTCGCGACGCCTGCCGCCCAACGGAGGCGACGGCAGCGCTGGCGATCGTGATCTTGAGGCCCGCGTACACGATGCTCAGCGCGAGGAAATCGAACCGGGCGAGGGGTGCCGCAGCGATCGCCGCGAACGGTGGGTAGAGGAACTTCGGGTCCGAGTAGATCGGCTGGCCGGCGGTCAGCCGCGCACCGGCATCTACGACCAGGCGCAGGTCGATGCCCCACCAGCCCGGGCCACCGGCCGGGTCGACCAGGACCCACTGGGCGAACTCGCCGACGCCGAAGACGACCACGAAGGCGGCCACCGCGAACCAGGCCAGCCGGCCGCGAGGAGTCAGTCCCATCTGCGGAGAGTACCGTCGGGTCACCGCTGCGGCCCCCTGACCTGCGTACACTCAGCCGCCGGACGAACGAGTACAGGAGAACCGTCGCGAACACCGTCGACCGGCTGCGAGCCATCGCCAGGCGCCATCGCCCCACGTTCCTGGCCGCATTGATCGTGATCGGCCTGGGCCGGGCCGCCTGGTACTACATCGTGCAGGCGATCCACCCGTGGGAGTACGTGGGCGTCGACGCGCGCGCCTACTGGCAGGTGGACCTCGCTCATCCCTACCTCCACTCGGGCGTCGGCGACATTTCGACCTACCTGTACTCGCCGGCGTTCGCCCAGGCGATGGCGCCGTTCTCCCTGCTGCCCTGGCCGGTCTTCCTGGTCACCTGGACGGCCCTTCTCGCCGTGGTCCTGGCCTGGCTGGTCCGGCCGTGGCCGTTGGCCGTGCTGATCCTCGCCCTGCCGATCAGCTATGAACTGTTCGTCGGCAACGTCCATTTCCTGATCGCCGCCGCGCTCGTCATCGGCCTCCGACGCCCGGGCAGCCTGGCTCTCCCGATCCTGACCAAGATCACGCCGGGCATCGCCTGGCTGTGGTTCGTCGTCCGGCGCGACTGGCGGCGCCTGGCGGTTTCAGTCGGGCTGACCGCCGTGATCGTGGCGATCTCGTTCGCGCTACAGCCCAGTGCCTGGTTCGACTGGATCACGTTCCTGGGCGCCTCGACCGGACGGGGCAACGCCCTCGTGCCCCGGGTCGTCCTGGGCGCCTTGCTGGTTGTGTTCGGGGCCGCAACGGGCCGCGGCTGGCTCGTGCCGGTGGCAGTCTGGATCGCCCTGCCCGTCGTCTGGATCAACTCGTGGGTGATCCTGCTGGCCACAATCCGGCTCTACCGGGAACCTGCCCCGGCCGGGTCGGCGGTCTACGAAGGGGACGGGTCGCCGAAGACCGCCGCCTCGCTCGGCTGAGCCGGCGCGCGTTGCTCCAGCCACGGCCAGCGCCGGGCCAGGCCGCGTCGGGCATCGGGCAGGACCCCGACCGCCATCGCCCAGTTGGCCGGCCACAGGAGCGGCAGCGCGAGGGTGGCTCCGAGGGGCACCGTCCAGCGACGGTCCGTGCGGGCGCCCCAGATGATCAAGAGAGCCGCTCCGACGAGCCGGATCCGGAGCGGGATCGGCAGGAGCGGCCAGTCGTAGGACGTGCCGGCGTTCGTCCGAAGGGCGCTGATCCACTCGGACCATAGCGACGGGGCCAGCACGAACGAGACCGCCACGACCGCCGCGGTCGCCCCGAGGGCGATGGCCAGTGACCGCCACTCACGCCGGACGAGGAACCACAGCAGGCCGATGCCGGGCGTCACTTTCGTGAGCAGGACGAACGCCCAGGTCGCCGGCCAGCGGAAGCCGAGGAAGACGGCCAGGCCGAGCAGGAAGTGGATGTTGCCAACGGCCAGTTCGATCGTGACCGGGGGCAGGGCCAGGACGATGATCAAGAGCGGCCCGGACAGGTAGGTGAGGGCGAGTCCGGCGCCAACCATCCAGACCAGCAGGAACGCCTGCCAGGGCAGTGCCGTGAGCGGTGCAATCAGCTGGGCGAAGGCCGGCGAGTAGTAGTAGGCGTCGTAGGTTGCGGCGGCGGCCCGGGCATAGAGGTGGCTGAGGTTCGCGTCGAAATAGGCCCGGGCGTCGTAGCCGGGGCCGTTCAGGACGGTCTGGGAAACGAGATAGGCGAGGTAGATGACGCCTGCCACGAGCATTCCGTCGCGGATGGCGCGGCGGCGGAAGGCGGCCCGGGTTTGGGTTGCTGACGATTCGTGATCCACGGTGGATCGAAGCCTAGCCCTTCGAACCGGCCCCGAGGGGCGTACCGGAGTGCCCCGGCAGGACTTCCGACGTAGGCCATTCGTACCGGTCGAAAGAACCATGACCCGGTGCTACGGTGCACCAGATGCGCACCGCCCTCGGCCTGTTCGCCCTTGCGCTCGGGGTACGGGTCCTGCTCCTGCTGCTCTACCCCGACCCGGCCTATGTCGATTCGTATTACTACGTCAATGTCGCCCGGGCGATCAGCTCCGGTCACGGCTTCTCGATCGACTTCATCTGGACCTTCGTGGACGTGGGTGGCCACATTCCGGCGCAGCCAGTCCTGCCGATCCCGAGCAATGCCCACTGGATGCCCCTGGCCAGCCTGGTCCAGGTGCCCTTCATCGTCGTCCTGGGTGCGACTGCCTTCGCGTCGGCCCTGCCGTTCGCCCTGATCGGGGCGCTGGCGGCGCCGATGACCTGGGCCTTTGCCCGTGAGGCCGGCTGCCGTCCGGCCGTTGCCCTGGGCGGGGCCATCCTGGCGGCGGTGCCGGCAGCGGCGACCCCGTTCATGATCCAGCCGGACAACTTCGCGCTCTTCCAGGTCCTGGTCCTGGGCGCGCTATGGCTGGGTGCCCGCGGACTCCGTGGCGACGCCCGGGCCTTCGCCGCGAGCGGAATCCTGGTCGGCCTGGCCACCCTTGCCCGCAATGACGGCGTCCTCGTGGGGGCCGCCCTCGCCCTGGTCTGGACCTGGTCGCACGTGCGGGCCCGGCGCGCCCGCGCCACCGGGGGCAACGTCCCGGCTGCTCTGCCCCTATGGGCCGGCCTGGCCGCCGCCGGCTTGTTCGTCGCGGTCATGGCCCCCTGGGAGGCACGCCAGCTGGCGGTCTTCGGCAACCTGTCGCCGTCGTCCGCAACGGGCCGAATCCTGTGGATCCGTTCGATCGACCAGTTGAACAGCATCACCGGCACGCCAACCCTGGGGACCTTCCTTGGCCAGGGCATCGGGCCGTTGATCAGCAGCCGGATCAGCGGCTTGATCGCAGCGATCACGATTTTCACGGTGCTGATCGGCGGCATCCTGCTTGCCCCATTCATGGTCGGCGGTGCCTGGCTGCGGCGCCATTCGGCGGACTTCCTGCCGTTCCTGCTGTACGCGGGCCTGCTCTTTGCCTTCTCGGCCCTCGTCTCGGCCGTCCACGTCCCCAACGGGACGTTCATCCACTCGGGCGCCGCGCTCGCGCCGCAGAGCTACCTGCTCGCGCTCGAGGCGATCGTCGCCCTGGTCGGCTGGATCGCCCGCCGCCGGCCGGCCTGGAACGCTGAGTCGGCCAGCCGGGTGTTCCTGGCCGGAATGATCGGAATCACCCTGCTCGGCGCGGCCTACTTCACAACCACTGTCCACGCGACCTGGGCGGCTGCGCGTGATCTCGACCAGGCCGTCGGCGCGGCACTCGGCGCTCACGGGGCGGCCCCGGATGACGTCGTGATGAGCCTCGACACGGGCGGGATCAAGTACTGGACGGGGCATCCCGGCGTGGTCGCGCCGAATGACCCGATCGACACGATCGAATCGGCGGCCCGGGCCTACAACGCCCGCTGGCTGTACGTCGAGCGGTCCGATGCGGTCGCCGCGCTTGGCCCGATCCTCGACGGCACGCAGCGGCCGGGCTGGGTCGGCCCACCGGTCTGGAGCGTGACCGGTCCCGGGGCAACCACCGACGCCGGCCTCTACCCGATCTGCCTCAGCCCGGCCGATCCCCGTTGCACCGTGCTCGCCGCCATCCTCGGTGGTCGGCGATGAGCTGGCGACCGAGCCGCCGCGAGGCGTGCGGCACGGCGGCCCTGCTGTTCGTCTTCGCACTGCTCGTGCGGGCCGCCTTCGCCCGCACGGTCCCGTTCCCCACGCCCGAGGACACCGCGTATTACGTGATGGTCGCGCGCAACCTGGTGACCGGCCACGGCCTCACGAGTGACGCACTGTGGAGCTTCCAGACCCCGCCGCTCATCTTTCCCCGCCCGGCGTTCGAGGTCTGGCTGCCGCTGCCGTCGTTGCTGATGGCCCTGCCCATGGCCCTCCTTGGGACGTCGTTTGCGGTCGCCCAGCTGCCGACGTTGCTGGTCGGGGCCGTCATCCCGGTCCTCGCCTGGCGCCTGGCCGCAGATGTCGCCGCCGAGCTGGCCCTGCCGATCGGTCGTGCCCGGACGCTGGCCTTCGGGGTCGGCCTGACTGCCGCCGTGGAACTGCCCCTCGTCCTGTTCAGCGCGCTGCCCGACTCGACGGCCATGTTCACGGCGCTCGTGCTGGGCGCCTGCCTGTTGATCAGCCGACTCCTGCGCCAACCGGGCGGGGGGCGCCTGGTCGACCCGCGCCTGGTGGGCCTGGGCGTCCTGATCGGACTCGCCGCGCTCGCCCGCAACGAGGCTCTCTGGCTCGCGGCGACCTGGGCCGGCCTGGCCTGGTTCGGCACTCGTGACGCGACAGGCAGCCGCCTTCCGCGCGCCGAACGGCTCCGCCTGATCGGGGTCCCGGCGGCGGTCGCCCTGCTGGTCTTCGCGCCATGGCTCGTCCGCGACTGGCTGGTCTTCGGCAATCCGCTGCCGGGCCAGGCGGCAGCCAACGCCCTGTCGGTCACCGGCTTCGACATCTTCGCCTGGAGCGACCCGCCCACCCTGTCGCGCTACCTGGCGGTCGGGATCGGCCGGTTGATCCAGATGCGGGTCGAAGGTTTCGGCCACAACCTGTTCAGTGTCCTGCTCCTGCCGAGCTTCCCGATGGGCCTGATCGGCGTCTTGCGCCTGCCCTGGCTGATCGGGGTCCGCTCCGTTCGCCCGCTGCTCGTCCTGTCCCTGCTGACCTTCGGGATCACCACCCTGTTCTTCCCGGTCAGCACCACCTGGGGCACGTTCCTGCATGCCGCCGGCCCGGTCCACGTCCTCCTCATCGTCGCCTGCCTGGTGGCCCTCGACGCTGCCTTTGCCCGGCTCAGTACCTGGCGTGGCTGGACGAAGGAGGTGGCCTGGCTCGGGGCCACGCTGACCGTCGCCACGGCGATCCTGTTCAGCCTGACCCTCGGTTCGTACGGCCACCAGAGCAGCGGCGTGGCCGACCGCTATCAAGCCCTGGCCGCCCAGATGGCGGCGATCGGCCGCCCGCTGAACGCCGAGGCCGGCCCGGTGATCAGCGACTTCCCGATCTGGCTGGCCTACGACGCGGGGATCCACAGCCTGGCCCTGCCCAACGAGCAGCCGGCCGCGGTCGTCGACCTGGCCGCTCACTTCGCCGGAACCCGCTACCTGGTGATCAGCGAGGACCACGGCATCTGGCCGGCCGTCCTGGCCGACGGCGGTCCGACCGCAGGTTGCTTCCACGAAGTCCAGCTCGGCACGCCCGCGGACCCCACTGCGGCGACGGCCCTGGCCCGGACCAGGGTCTTCGAGATCGGGTGTGCGCCATGAGCAGCCCTCTATACTCGGGCGACATGGACGGCACGCACGCCGAGACACGGGACGGGCGAATCGACGAGCTGCACGCCGAGGCGAAGGCGGCGGTTGGCTACGCTGCGGACACCATCCGCCAGATCGCCGACAGCTATCGCCAGGTCCAGCACGAGGAGCTGGTTCGCCTCCAGGAGCTCCGCGATGAGCTCACGGCCGGCGGTCGGCGGGCACCCGGCGCGCCCGAGGGCACAGGTTCAGCGCGAGACGCCGCAGTGCTGGCCGCCGAGGTCGGGGCCGAGGATGGCCTGCGCCGGGCACTCCGGCTGGAGGCCGACAACCTGGCCGAAGCCGTTGGCCAGCACCAGTCCGAACTCAACCGCCTGGAGGTTGCGCTCAAGAGCCTCGAGCGAACCTGGCTCTTCCTTGAACGCGACGACGCGACCCTGGTCAACGACGCAGCCCCCGTCGCCAGCGCGACGGAGCTGAACATGCGGATCGTCGAGGCCCAGGAGTCCGAGCGGCTGCGCCTCGTCCGGGAGGTCCACGACGGGCCCGCCCAGGCGCTCGCCAACGCCATCTTCCAGATCGATTACGTCGGCCGGGTGATGGCCGAGGATCCGGCCGCCGCCCAGGGCGAGGTAGAGCTGGTCGGCGAACGCCTCCGGCGCGAGCTGGGCGACATCCGCGGCTTCATCAGCCAGCTTCGACCGCCGTTGCTGACCGAGCTCGGCCTCGAAGGTTCGATCGTCGATGCCGTTGAGGCCTTCACCGCGCTGAGCGGGATCGCGGTCGTGACCGATGTCCCTGCCGTTGGTGAGCAACTGTCCGAATCCGACCAGACGGTCGTGCTCCGGATCGTCCAGGAGGCGCTCCAGAACATCCGCAAGCACGCCGCGGCCAACTCGGCCTCGGTCGTCACCCGGGTCGAGGGCGCCGAGTGGGTCCTCGAGGTCCGCGATGACGGGCGAGGCTTCGACGTCGGGTCGATGGCCGCCCGTGGTCGGCGCAACTTCGGGCTTCAATTCATGCGCGAGCGGGCCGAACTGATCGGTGCTCGTTTCGAAGTCGGTTCACGGCCCATGGGGGGCACTGTCGTCAGGTTGGCAATCCCGCTCCACAAGGAGATCCAATGAGCGCAATGGACTACCTCGGTCCCGATCGACGACGGGGTGGACCCGATCGCCGAACCATCGGGGAGGTCACCAAGATCCTCCTCGTCGACGACCACGCCCTGTTCCGGATGGGCATGCGCGGCTTGCTCGAGCGAGAGCCCGATTTCGAGATCGTGGGCGAGGCGCAGGACAGCCGCGGCGCAATCGACCTGGCCATGGAGACCTCGCCGGATATCGTCCTGATGGACCTGTCCCTGCCCCATCCGGGTGGAATCGAGACGACCCAGCGGATCAAGCGGGAGCTGCCCTCGGTCGGGATCATCGTCCTTGCCGTCAGTGAGGACGAGGACGCCCTGTTCGATGCGATCAAGGCCGGCGCCGCCGCGTTTATCCTCAAGGACGTCGGGCCCGATGACCTGGTCACGATCATCCGCCGGGTCACCGCCGGCGAGTACCTGATCAACGACAAGGTCTTCGCCAAGCCGGCGGTGGCCAGCCGGGTCCTCAAGGAGTTCCGAGAGCTCGCCGTCTACGGCCAGGAGGCGGCCCCGATCTTCGCACCGCTCTCCCCGCGGGAGGTCGAGATCCTCGACAACATCGCCCAGGGGATGACCAACAAGCAGGTCGCCTACGCGCTGTCGATCAGCGAGCAGACGGTCAAGAACCACATGTCGAGCATCCTGCGCAAGCTGAGCGTGAATGATCGAACCCAGGCCGTCGTGTACGCGATGCGCCAGGGCTGGATCCGGATGCCTGAGGATTGACCGAACCCGAGACTGCCGGGGCTCGCGATCCGGGCGGATTCGCCGACCGGATCCGGACTGAGCTGGCCGTCCTCGACGCCGAGCTGATCGAGATCGAGCTGCTGGTCCAGCAAGCCCGCTCGGAGGCGGAGCGCCACGAGACGAAACGCAGCCAGACGGCCGACCGGGTCGCCACGATCCGGGGTTCGGCCACGCCCAATCAGACCGACCTGGCCGAAGCCAGCGGGCAGCTGGTCCAGCTGACCCGGCGGGCCGTGATGATGGAGTCACAAGTCGACGTCCTGCAGGGCAAGCAGAAGGCCCTTGGGCGGTATCGCGATGCGCTCGAACGCTACGGGGGCGAGTTGCGCGGCGTCGCCGATGGCGGTGGCTGGTCCGCGGCCGACGCGCTTCCGTCGGCGAGCGGAGCAGTCCCCGGCGCGGCCGGTCAAGGCGCCGCCGGCCTCGATGACGGCGACGTTCCGGCGGCCGTGTCTCGGCTCGTCCTCACCGCCCAGGAAGATCTCCGCCGGGACATCGCCCGGGCGATGCACGACGGTCCAGCCCAGAGCCTGACCAACATCGTCCTGCAGGCCCAGATCGTGGACCGCCTCGTCGATCGGGATCCGGCCCTCGCCCGGGCCGAGGTCAAGGCTCTGATCGCAATGGTCCAGGCGACGCTCGAAGCGACGAAGTCGTTCATCTTCGATGTCCGGCCGATGGTCCTCGACGACCTCGGCCTGGTACCCACGATCAGGCGGGCGGCCCGCGACCGCGGCCGGCGAGCGCAGATTGCGGTGGACTTCGATTCGCTCGGGACGGACCGACGGCTGGCAATGGAGCTGGAGAGCGGGCTGTTTCGGATGATCGACCAGGCGCTGGCGGGCTACCTGTCGATGGCCCCCCGGCGAGTGGTCATCCGGCTCGACTGGGGCGACCAGGTCGAGGCCCGGATCGCGGCCGTGGCCGAGCCGGCCGCAGGCCCGTCGGAAGAGGCGCCGGGAGAAACCACGCCGGCCACGCCGGCCGCCGATACCGGTTCGAGCCACGCCCTGCCGGCCAAGGCCTGGCGGGAGATCGTCCAGCGGGCCGGCACCCTCGGGGTGGTCGCCGAGTTGCTGGCCGACGGCAACGAGGTCCGGCTGGTCGCCCAGGTTCCGGCCGACGAAACCAGTCCGGGGTCCGACGATGGGCCAGCCACCGCCGCCGACTGAACGACCGGGAGCCCGGCAGCCCGCGGGCGCCCTCGTCGACTACGGGGTCATCGTCGTGCTGACGGCCATGCTCATGGCGATCCTTCTGATCTTCTTCCGCGACCAGGTGGCCACGGTTCTGGCCTGGATCACCAGCCTGATCGGCTGAACGGGTCATCCCGATTGGTACCAATGACCTAATCGACTTGGCCCGGCCGGGCGACGTATGGTTTGGCTGCCCTCGATCGGGGGTAGGACTAATCAGGAGGCATCTTAGATGCAGCTCATCAACTCGTTCCTCGCCCGGTTGAACCGTGACGAGGAAGGCCAGGGCCTCGCCGAGTACGCCCTGATCCTCGCCCTGATCGCGATCGTTGCGATCATTGCCCTGATCTTCCTGGGCGGCCAGGTCTCCAAGATCCTGAGCACGGTTGGTAATTCCGTCTAGGACCGCTGCCCAGCCCTGCTCCAGGGCTGGGGCGGAATGAACAACGCCGGACCGATTCATCGGTCCGGCGTTCGTCTTTCCTGGAGGTTCATCAGCAACTCCGGGTCTTGACAGGCCAGGGGAGCCATCTCTACCGTATGCCCGCCCTCGCCCCGCTGGGTGATGGGACTCTTGAGGAGAGGAGGTGAACCCACAATGACAAGCTATCTCTCCGCACTTATCGCCTCGTTCCGCTCTGATGAGGAAGGCCAGGGTCTGGCCGAATACGCCTTGATCCTCGCCCTGATCGCAATCATCTCGATCATCGCCTTGCTATTCCTCGGAGGCCAGGTCTCCAAGATCCTGAGCCAGGTTGGCAACTCCAGCTAGGCCATCGGGGGCATGGGGACTGCTCGGATGCACCACATGACCTTTGGCCCGATTGACAGCCGGCGGCGATCCCCGATAGCCTGACCGCCGGTCAAGTCCGGAGCCTCTCCAAACGGCGCCGGAATGATGATTTGACAGCTCCAGCCCCTCGCCGATGGCGACGGGACTTTCAAAGAAGGGAGGTGAACACACATGATGAATTACATCTCAGCACTCATCGCTTCTTTCCGCTCCGATGACGAGGGACAGGGTCTGGCCGAGTACGCCCTGATCCTCGCCCTCATCGCGATCGTTGCGATCATTGCCCTGATCTTCCTGGGCGGCCAGGTCTCCAAGATCCTGAGCACGGTTGGTAACTCGGTCTAGGACCGCACATCGGCCCAACGCGGGCCGAGCACCGTTCCAGTCCCGAAATGAGAGCGAGCGGCACCGTTCCTTCGCGGAGCGGGCCGCTCGCTTGATTTCCGGGCCGGGGACGTCGCCAATGCGCCGGCTGCGGGTGTCGCAGAGATCAGGTCGCAGACCTTGCACCGAGTTTGCGGTCCGCTTGATTTCCGGCCATTTCTTCCTAATGGTCCTAGGCCTTTGGTATAGTCGCGCGGCCTTTGGGCGATGCTACAGTGGTGCCACTTGTCACATGGCTGGGGAGAGAAAATTTGAAGCGCACGAGTCGGGTGTTCCTGCTTGGTGGGATCATCCTCGCCATCATCGTCTTCGTCCTGATCATCCTGTTGTTCTCGAACGGGACAGGCTCGCCTGGGTCGAACAATCCGGCCCCGGTGACGCAGCTCGATACGGTCTACGCGACCGTCGACATCCCGCTTGGAACACAGGTCACGTCGGACATGGTCGCAACCCACAAGGTTGACGTCGCCATCCGCAATGGGACGGCTTTCGCCAGCGTCAACGCTGTCGTTGGTCAGATCATCCGGGCCCAGGTGCTCGCCAACACGGACCTCAATGCGTCGATGTTCGCCTCGAGTGGCATCGTGGCCTCGGTCACGCCGTTCCTCGACAAGGGCCAGCGCGCGATGTCCGTCCAGGTTGACCAGGTCACCGGCGCCGGCACGCTCATCCAGACGGGCGACCACGTCGATGTGGTCATCGGCTTCGGCGGCTCGGCCGGCACCTGCGGTACCGGCTTCAAGCTGACCAACATCGACCCGAAGACAAACCTGGTCACCGACGGCCCGGCCCTCGGTGGCGCCAGCATCAAGATGGTGGTCCAGGGCAGCAAGGTCGTGGGTACGCTCCTGCCGCCTCCGGCCGCTACTCCGGCCGCAGCATCCAATGGCACCACGACCACGGCGCCGACCGGCACGTCCCTCAACGGCCAGCAGGAGATCGTTCTCCTGTCGGTCACGGCCCAGCAGGCCGAAGTCATTCGCTACGGCCAGGTCGACGGCTGCCTCAGCCTCGTCCTCCGCTCGCCCAAGGACTACGTCGATACATCGGTCCCGCCCAAGTCGGTGGTTCCGGCCCTCGACGCCACCACGGGCGTGATCCTCAAGACCCTGGTTGATCAGTACGGCGTCCTGCCGCCACAGATCATCCAGGCGATCCTGCCCAAGAAGTAGATCTACTGAGCCCGCGGGTCATGACGGCCCCGGGCTCAGCCCCCAGCCTCGCGGCCGGACGGGCGCGCACGATCCACCTGGATCCCGCGCCCGTCACGCGCTCCGGGGCCGGCCAACCGAACCACCACCGCCGCGACTGAACAAAGGTCTGTAAACGATCCAATGGCAGACAAGATCCGCGTCCTCATCGTCGACGACATCACCGAGACCCGCGATCACCTGGCGAGGCTGCTTGGCTTCGAGAGTGATATCGAGGTGGTTGGTCTTGCCGAGTCGGGACGCCACGCCATCGAACTCGCGCTCTCGCTCAAGCCCGACATTGTCCTGATGGACATCAACATGCCGGACATGGACGGGATCGAAGCGACCGAGCATCTGTCGGCCAAGGTGCCGGGTGCTTCGGTCGTGATGATGTCGGTCCAGGGCGAGGCGGACTACCTCCGCCGCTCGATGCTGGCCGGCGCCCGCGAATTCCTGGTCAAGCCGTTCAGCTCAGACGAGCTGACCTCGTCGATCCGCCAGATCCATACCCGCGAGCAGGAGAAGCTCGAGCGCTTCCCGGTCGCCGTGGCCGCCCCGGCTGCACCGGAGCCGGTCGGCGACCCGGGCCAGATCGTGGCCATCTTCGGGCCCAAGGGCGGCGTCGGCCGCACGACGATTGCGGTCAACCTGGCCGTGGCCGCCGCCTCGGAGCTCAATCAGCGGACGGCCCTCGTCGATGGCTCGTTCCAGTTCGGCGACGTGGGCGTCCTGCTCAACCTCAATCCCAAGAACAAGTCGATCGCCGACCTGGCCCCTGATCTCGAAGCCGGACTGGAACTCGAGACGATCGATCCATTCCTGACCGTCCACTCGTCGGGCGCCAAGGTCCTGCTCGCACCGCCCTCACCGGAGATGGCCGAGCTGGTGACCGCTGCCGGCGTGAAGAAGGTCCTCGAGATGCTCCGTCGGACCAACGACCTGATCATCGTCGACTGCTCATCGTCGATGTCGGACACCACCCTGGCTATTCTCGACCAGGCCGATGTGATCCTGACGATGCTGACGCTCGAAATCACGAGCATCAAGAACATGCGCCTCTTCCTCGAGGTCACCAACCAGCTGGGCTATGAGGATAGTTCGATCAAGCTCCTCCTGAACCGGGCCGACTCGGCCCTGGGGATCCGGGTGGCGGACGTTGAACACTCAATCGGCCGGAAGGTGGACCATACGATCGTGAGTGACGGCCGGAGCGTGGTTTACGCTCTCAACCGCGGTGTTCCATTCTTCATGAGCAATCGGGAGGCCCAGGTGTCCCAGGACATCCTGCGGCTGGCCGTGTCCCTGACCGGGGACGAGCGCAAGAAAGCAGCCGAGGGCGCCCGCAAGGCAACGCCCGCCAAGAAGAGCCTGTTCGCATGGCGCTAGCAATGATCGGCCCGATTGGGCGGGAAGGGGTATAGGGGATGTCCCTGCTGAAGCGGATCGAGAGTGCTCGACCCGGGACGAGTGGTCCTGGCGCGGCGCCGGGCAACGCCCCGGCTCCGAGCGGTGGAACGCCCGGGGCGCCCGGCCAGCCGCCGGCGGCGCCGACCCAGCGACTCATGTCGCAGGGGCCCGTCCGGGAATCATTCCGGGACGTCAAGTTCCGAATCCAGAGCCGGGTGATCCAGGACCTGGATCCCAAGCTCGACCTGTCCAACCAGGTCGAAGTCCGGCGCCAGATCGAGGAGATCTTCGGCAAGGTCATCGACGAGGAAGGCCTCGCCCTGACCCGGGCCGAGCGCGTCCGGATGCTGGAGCAGATCACCGATGAGATCATCGGCCTGGGACCGCTCGAGCCGCTCCTGCGCGACGAGAGCGTGACCGAGATCATGGTCAACGGGCCGCGCCAGGTCTATATCGAGCGCTCGGGCAAGCTGGAGCTGACCAACGTGGTCTTCCAGAACGACGACCACGTGATGCGGATCATCGACCGGATCATCGCCCCGATCGGCCGTCGCGTGGACGAGTCGTCACCGATGGTCGATGCCCGGCTGACCGACGGTTCGCGGGTGAACGCGATCATCCCGCCGCTGTCCCTGGTCGGACCGGTGATCACGATCCGGAAGTTCTCGGCCTCGCCGTTCACAGTCGAGGACCTCGTCCGGTTCGGGACTGCAACGCCCGAGATGTTCGACTTCCTGAAGGCCTGCGTCGAGGCCCGCCTCAACCTGTTCGTGTCGGGCGGTACCGGCTCGGGCAAGACCACGACCCTCAACGTGCTGTCGTCGTTCATCCCGAACGACGAGCGGATCGTGACGATCGAGGATGCCGCCGAGCTCCAGCTCCGCCAGGAGCACGTGGTCACCCTCGAGTCCCGGCCCCCGAACATCGAGGGCAAGGGGGCGGTCCCGATCCGCGAGCTCGTCCGGAACGCGCTGCGGATGCGGCCCGACCGGATCATCGTGGGTGAGTGCCGTTCGGGCGAGGCGCTCGACATGCTCCAGGCCATGAACACCGGCCACGACGGCTCGATGTCGACCGGCCACGCCAACTCGCCCCGGGACATGCTGTCGCGGCTCGAGACGATGGTCCTGATGGCCGGCGTTGACCTGCCCCTGCGGGCAATCCGCGAGCAGGTCGCTTCGGCCGTCGATCTGATCGTGCAGCAGAGCCGGCTCAAGGACGGCACCCGCAAGATCGTCAACATCACCGAGGTCCAGGGGATGGAGGGTGACGTGATCGTGATGCAGGATGTCTTCGTGTTCGAGCAGACCGGTATTGTCGAGGGCAAGATCATCGGCCGGCTGAAGCCGACCGGCATCCGGCCGAAGTTCGTCGAGAAGTTCGAGGTCATGGGGATCGCCCTGCCCCCGGGCCTGTTCGGCTTCTCGTACTAGCCGACGGCACAGGAGGCCTTCAATGCAGACCAGCTTGATCGTCGCGATCGTCGCGGCCGGGGCAATCATCCTGATTGCGCTGGGCCTTGCGACGTCGGGCGGCGGCTCCGGGGTCAACGCCAGGCTGGAGCGCTACGCGTCGGGGAAACCTGACGCGAAAGCCGCAGCCGGCGGCGCCGGCGGTATTGCCGAGATGCTCAACCAGAGCGTGGCGCTGGCCAACCTGAACCGGGTCGTGGAGCAGCGCGACTTCGGTGCGAACCTGGCCCGGGACATCGCCCGGGCGGACCTCCGCCTGAAGATCAGCGAGTACTTCATGATCTGGATCGGGACCACCCTGGGCGTGCCGGCGATCATGTTCGCTGCGTCGCTGGTCATGCCCGCCCTGGGCAACCCGTTCGTGCTCCTGATCGGCGGCCTGATCGGCTTCATGATCCCGCGCTTCTGGCTCGGCCGGCGCCGGAGCGGGCGCCTCAGCCAGTTCAACAAGCAGCTCCCGGACACGATCACCCTGATCGCCAACGGCCTGCGCGCCGGTTCTTCGTTCCTCCAGGCGATCGAGCTGGTCGTGCGCGAGGCACGGCCCCCGGTCTCGACCGAGTTCGCCCGGGTCATCCGCGAGGTCAACCTGGGACTCGCCTTTGACGAAGCTCTCGAGAACATGGTCCGGCGGGTCCGGTCGGATGACCTGGAGCTCATGGCCACGGCCATCTCCATCCAGCACAACGTTGGTGGCAACCTGGCCGAGATCCTCGACTCGATTGCCTACACCATCCGCGAGCGGGTCCGGATCAAGGGCGAGATTCGCACCCTGACCGCCCAGCAGCGGCTGTCCGGCTACGTGGTCGGCTTCCTGCCGATCGCCCTCGCCGGTTTCCTGTTCGTCGCCGCACCGGGCTTCATGGCTCCGATGTTTGACGACTCGGTCAGCATCCTGGGCCTGCCGGCCGGCGTCATCATCCTGATCATCGGGGGGTTCATGATGTTCATGGGCTTCATGTTCATCCGCAAAATCGTCGACATCGAAGTCTGATC
>JBBRIM010000046.1:0-15302 GCA_038221095.1 Candidatus Limnocylindrales bacterium | reverse complement strand
TGGTCCGACCGCGGCGCGCGCCGCAAAATCGATCGTGCGCGAAGTCCGCGGACTGCCCCACGGTTCGTCGAAGTGGCACACCGCCCGGGTGATCGCCCGTCAGCGCCGCTCGGCCGAGGCCCAGGAAGGCCTCACGGCATTCCTCGAGAAACGCCACCCAAACTGGAAACCCGAGGGCGAGTAGGAGCCTTCCGCATGGCGAGCTCGCGGCACGACTGGGCCCGGGTCGAATCGACATGAGCGCCCGCCCCGCGGGCCGATTGTGCCAAATGCCGCTGTGGGCGGCCGCATGGTTGGAGTTCGCCCCGTTGAGAAGCCGATTGCAGGACGAGAGCGGCCGCCTTGACCTTCTGCCGTGCTCACTTCGTGCTCGGGTTGGGTCTCAGAACTGGCTCGAAGTCCGCGTCGAGACAAGCGACCGACCCTAAGGCCGCTCACAGCGGCATTTGACCGAAAGCGCCGCACCCGGGCCCCTTGCTCGGGCTGGCCAGACCGACCTTCGATCAACTGTCGCCGCCAGACGCACTACTGACGACTTCGAAGCACTTGGCGATCCAAAGGCTCGGGTTGGGGGGTGGGAACGCTCCGCCTGTGCGCGGATCCTCGCCCGGCCTCCGGCTCGCGCACTCGTTCGAGGCCGAAGATCGCCATACGGTGTCTGGTGGCGACATCTGGGACAACCTGGCCGGGGAACGCTCCGCCGGCAACCGGGCCCGACGACTCCCCGCTCCTTGCCACGACGAGGCGCGAGCGCGACAATCGCGTCACCATGGACGAGGAACTGACGCCGCGACAGGCCGCCGAACGGATCGGTGCCACGACGAGGTCCGTTCAACGCTGGATTGCCCAGGGGACGTTGCCCGCTCGACGGGTTGGCGGCCGCTGGCGTGTCGCAAGTGGCGCGATTGACGCGTTAGCAGTCGGGGAGGCTTGGGCCGGCCGAGGGCTCGGTGGAGAGCCTGACCCGGCGCCAGAGCCAGACCCGGCGCAAGGGCCCAACCCGGCGCTGCGGCCCACGGACGCGCCACTACCCACAACGGTTGGCCCGATCCGCACCCTCTTCGTCGCGAACCGCGGCGAGATCGCCGCCCGGATCAGGAGGACCGCCGATCGGCTCGGGATCCAGGTCGTGATACCGGGCGAAGACGGTCAGCCCCTGATCGACCTCCTTGACATCGGGCGGGTGACCGAAGCTGCCCTCGCGGCCGGCGCCGACGCCCTCCACCCGGGGTTCGGCTTCCTGTCCGAGAACGCCGACTTCGCCGAAGCGGTCGAAGCAACCGCGATTCGCTGGGTCGGTCCCCCGTCGAGTGCGATCCGGGCGATGGGCAACAAGGCCGCGGCACGACGCCTGGCAACCAGCCTCGGCATCCCGGTCGTGCCCGGCTACGACGGGGACGACCAGTCGGACGCGGCGCTGCTGACCGCCGCCCGGGAGATCGCCGGATCAGCCACCGGCCCAGCCGGCAGAAGGGGCGCAGCGCCCCATCCGGTCCTGATCAAACCGGCGGCCGGCGGCGGTGGCAAGGGGATGCACGTCGTCCTCGAACTCGATCCGCCGGGCGCGTTTCTCGAGGCCGTTGCCGCAGCCCGCCGCGAAGCCACCGCCGGCTTCGGCGATCCGCGGCTGATTCTCGAGCGCTTCCTGGCCGGGCCTCGGCACGTGGAGGTCCAGCTCCTGTTCGACGCTCACGGCGGGGGTGTCCATCTAGGGGAGCGCGATTGCTCGCTCCAGCGTCGCCACCAGAAGATCCTCGAGGAAAGCCCCTCCCCCGCGGTCGACGAGCCACTCCGCCGGCGGCTCGGCCGGGCCGCCCTGAACCTGGCCGCGGCTGTTGGCTATCGCTCGGCGGGAACCTGTGAGTTCCTGCTCGACGACAACGGCGAGTTCCATTTCCTCGAGATGAACACCCGCCTGCAGGTTGAACATCCAGTCACCGAGCTCGTCACCGGCCGGGATCTTGTGGCCGATCAGCTCCGGATCGCCGCCGGCGAGCCCCTCGGCTTCGATCAGCAAGAGGCGGACGAGGCCCGGCGAAACGGTGGCCACGCCGTCGAGGTCCGGCTCTATGCCGAGGACCCGGACGCCGGGTTTCTGCCGTCCACCGGTCGGGTCGAGGCATTGCGCTGGCCGGCGATCCGGACCTCGAAGCCGGCCCTTGGACCGATCCGGGTCGATAGCGGAATCGGTCTGGGTTCGGTCGTCGACACCCGCTTCGACCCGATGCTGGCCAAGGTGATCGCGGGCAGCGCGACGCGGGACCTGGCGCTGGCGAACCTCGCTGAAGCGCTCGATCAGACCGTCATCCTCGGCCTTGTCACGAACCTGAACTTCCTGCGCTGGCTGGTCGTGCAGCCCGTCGTGATCGCCGGCGATGCCAGGATCAACACGCTGGCGGCGATCTGGCCGCTGATCGCCGACGACTTTGGCGACGCGAACGCCCGAGCGACGAAGACCGGCAACGCCGACCTCTGGCAGGCGGCCGCCCGGGCCCTGGTTGGAAGGACCGCCGGGGGCTGGCGGCTGAACGGACCCGCCCGGATCCGCCTGGAGCGCGATGGCGTGGAGCGAACGGTCGCGCTGAGTGACGCCGCGGATCCCGGCGATGCCGCCGGCCCCGGCGAGGACCCGGGCAATGCCGCCGGCCCCAGCGTGGACCCGACCGTTGGTACACCCGAACCGCTGGTGGTCGTCGACGCCGGCGGGACGGCGTTCGTCGACGACGATGGTCGGAGCGTGCCGTTCCGGATCGCGCCACCTCCGGATATCGATCGGGCGCTCCGGGCCGCCGCCGCCCATACCACCGGTGGCCCGGTCGAGGTGATGTCGCCGATGCCCGGATCGGTGCTCAAGGTCCACGTTGGTACAGGTGAACCCGTGGACGGCGGCCAGCCCCTGGTCACCCTCGAGGCGATGAAGATGGAACACGTCGTGACGGCACCCAGCCCCGGGGTGGTGATCGAGGTCCTCGTCCAACCGGGGGGCCAGGTGGCCCGCGGTGACCGCCTGATCGCCCTCGGCCCGCCGGCCAGAGACGCGCTACCGTAACCGGGCAGATGGAGGAGACCCCTTGACCCAGCCGTTGCCCGACAACCGACCCCAGTTGCTCGCCCTCCACGCTGAGGCGCGCCACCGCCGCGAGCGGGCCGCCCTCGGCGGTCCGGAGTATCGCCAGGCATGCGAGGAGATCGCCGCGATCGAGGTCCAGATCGCGCGGATCGCCCTGGCGCCCAACGCCGCCGCTCCCTCGCCGGCCGCGCCCGAAGCTGGGGCCTGACGAACCAACGATGGCCGCCGCCCGAAGCGCTGATACATCAGCGGCGGATCGCCGGGTGCGGATCTACGAGGTCGGTCCGCGTGATGGACTCCAGAACGAGTCCCGCCCGATCTCGACCGCCGACAAGCTGCGTTTCATCGAGCTGCTGGCCGATGCCGGGCTGACCGAGATCGAGGCGACGAGCTTTGTCCGACGGACGGCGATCCCCCAGTTGACCGATGCCGACGAAATCGTGCCGGCGCTGGGCCGGCGGGCGGAGGTGCGTTACCCCGTCCTGGTCCCGAACGAGCGAGGCATGGTTCGGGCCGAGGCGGCCGGCGCCGATGCCGTGGCGGTTTTCAGCGCCGCATCGGACGCCTTCACCGAACACAACATCGGGATGACGATCGCCCAATCAATCGATGCGTTCCGGCCGGTACTGGCCCGGGCGGCAACCCTCGGCTGGTGGCGGCGGGCCTACGTCTCGACCGCCTTCGGCTGCCCCTACATCGGGGCGATCCGGCCGTCGGCGGCGATCGAGGTCGGCCTGCGCCTGGCCGAGCTCGGCCTGGACGAGATCTGCTTCGGCGACACGATCGGGGTGGCCATCCCCGACCAGGTCGAGGAGCTCACGGGCCTGGCGATCGCGGCCGGTCTGGAACGCGCCAGGATCGCCTTCCACTTCCACGACACCCGCGGAACGGCCCTCGCCAACGTGGCCGCCGGCCTGCGGGCCGGGATCCGGACCTTCGATGCCTCGACCGGCGGTACGGGCGGCTGTCCATACGCTCCGGGTGCGGCCGGGAACCTGGCGACCGAGGACCTCATCTACTTCCTGGACCGATCGGAATGGCAGCACGGTGTGCGCCTGGACGGCATCCTCGAGGCCGCCCGGTTCATCGCCGGACGGCTGGGCCGGCCGCTGGCGTCCAAGGTCGGCCAGGCCGGCGGCTGGGATCCCGCCACCGGCGCTGCCACGGGCGGCGCCACCACGGGCGCCGCTGCCGCGCGCTCCTGATAGCATCCGCGCCATGGACGGTTCCGTCCTCGTGCTGAACCAGAATTACGAACCGCTCAACGTCTGCAATCTTCCGCGCGCCTTTCGCCTCGTCTTCGGCGACAAGGCCGAGGTGGTCGAGTACGACCACCAGATGATCCGGACGCCGCGCCAGGACTTCCGCGCGCCAAGCGTGATCCGGCTCCAGCACCACATCCGGCGGCCCCGGCCGCGGGTCAAGCTGACCAGGCGCGAGATCTTCGCCCGCGATGGCCACCGCTGCCAGTACTGCGGCCGGCAGGCCGGCGACCTGACCCTCGACCACGTGATTCCCCGTCACCGCGGTGGCGCCCACAGCTGGGAGAACCTGGTCGCGGCCTGCAAACCGTGCAACCACCGGAAGGGTGGCAAGACCCTCGACGAAGTGCGCCTGCGGCTCGTCAGGCTCCCGTTCGAGCCGCGCAGCGACGTCTACTCGCTGTTCACGCCGTATCTCGCCGACGAACGCAACGAGGCATGGCGGGACTACCTGTTCCTCGGTCGAAACTGAGCGCGAACGAATTCGGCGGCCCGATCGCCGCCCGGATTCCGGGCCCGGTCCAGGCGATTCTCGAGGTCCTCTGGGGTGACGGACGAGCGGCCTGGGTGGTCGGCGGATCGCTCCGCGACATCCTCCTCGGCCGAACTCCGCACGACTGGGACATGGCCACCGATGCCCGGCCCGAGTCTCTCCAGGCGCTGTTCCCGGGCGCGACCTACGAGAACGCCTTCGGCACGGTGACGATCCACCGAGACGGGGTCGAGTACCAGGTCACGACGTTCCGACGCGACCACGACTACGCCGACTTCCGACGACCCCACCGGGTCGAGTTCGGGACGACCATCGAGGAGGACCTGGCCCGCCGCGACTTCACGGTGAACGCGATCGCCTGGGGGGCGACCCCCGGGCTGACGGCCAGCCTGGTCGATCCGTTCGACGGCCGGGCTGATCTCGAGCGGCGTCGTCTGCAGGCCGTGGGCGTGGCCTCCGATCGCTTCGGGGAGGATGCGCTGCGGATGATCCGGGCGGTGCGGCTTGCCGCCCAACTCGACTTCACGATTGGAGCGGCGACCATGGCGGCGATCGCTCGCCGGGCCGAGCTCGTCCAGCACCTGTCCGGCGAGCGGATCGCCGGCGAGCTCCAGAAGTTGCTGGCCGCCGAACGGCCCTCGATCGGGTTGCGCCTGATGGAGGCGACCGGCCTGCTCCGCTTCATCTCGAGCGAGCTGGCCGATCAGCGCGGGGTCAACCAGGCCAAGATCCCCGGCGAGGACCTGTGGGATCACACGATGCGAGCGGTCGACGGCGCGCCCCGGGATGCGCCGATCGTGCGGCTGGCCGCGCTCGTCCACGACATCGGCAAGCCGGCAACCGCCGGGGACGGCCACTTCATCGGTCACGATGCCGTGGGCGGGGACCTCGCCGATGCGCTCCTCGGGCGGCTCCATTTCCCACGGGTGGTGATCGAGCGGGTTGGACTCCTCGTCCGCAACCACATGTTCAGCTACGAGGCCGGCTGGAGCGACGCAGCCGTCCGCCGGCTGATCGCCCGGATCGGCGAACCGGCCCTCGGCGAACTGATCGCCCTGCGCGCAGCGGATAACCTTGGGAGCGGACTGCCGGCGAACGCGAACGGGCTCGACGAGCTTCGTGCCAGGATCGCCGAACAGCTCGAGGCAAAGGCCGTGCTGGACCGGGCCGGGCTGGCAATCGACGGTGACGATCTCATGCGTGAACTCGGATTGAGCGAAGGGCCACTCCTCGGCTCGATCCTCGACCGGCTGGTCGATGTCGTCGTCAACGATCCGGCCCAGAACGACGGGCCGACACTCCTGCTGCGTGCCCAGGCCATGCTGGTGGAGAAGCAATGATCGAACTGATGCTCCAGGCCGAACAGGCCCTCGGCCTTGGCCTGGTGGACCAGGCGGACCGGCTGTACGAGCAGGCAGCCGCGGCCGATCCTCACAACGCGATCGCGATCGTGGGCCTGGCCCGGGTTCGGCTCGAGCGCGGCGATCGACCCGGCGCCCACGACCTGGTGATGCGGGCCCTGCGGGTCGATCCCGAGAACGACGCGGCGCTGCGGATGGAGGCTCGCCTGCGCGAGATCCTCGCCGGTGAGGGCCGACCGGTCAGCCCACCGCCGCCGGCCACCAGCCAGGCCCGGCCCGGACTGGTCGCCCGCCTGCTCGGCCGGAACCGATGAGGATCCTCGTCACCGGCGGCGCCGGGTACGTGGGCTCGGTCAGTGTCGAGCGGTTCCTCGCGGCCGGGCACAGCGTGTGGGTCCTCGACGACACCTCGACGGGCCACGTCGCAGCGGTTCCCGCCGAGGCTGGCTTCAGCCGGGCGAGCTACGCCGACGAGGACGCCGTTGCTCGCCTGCTCGTTGACCAGGGCATCGAGGCGATCCTCCACTGCGCTGCTCGCTCGCTCGTTGCCGAGTCGATCCGTGAACCGGCGATCTACTACCGCGCCAACGTGGTCGGTGGGGTGGCCCTCCTCGAGGCAGCCCGCCGGGCCGGCGTCGGGCGCTTCGTATTCAGCTCCACCGCAGCCGTCTACGGGGTGCCGTCGGTCACACCGATCACCGAGTCAACCCCGCCCGACCCGATTAATCCGTACGGCGAAACGAAGCGGACCTTCGAGGGAGCCCTGCGCTGGTACGGCGGTGCCTACGGGTTGCGCAGCATTGCCCTGCGCTACTTCAACGTGGCCGGTGCAAGCGAGCGCAACGGCGAGGATCACGATCCCGAGACCCACCTGATTCCGAACATCCTGGGTGCAGTCGTGTCGGGCCGGCCGATGACTCTCTTCGGCGACGACTACCCCACCCCCGACGGAACCCCGATCCGGGACTACATCCACGTCGAGGACCTGGCCGACGCTCACCTGCTGGCCCTCGGGGCCACCGGACAGTCGCTCCCACCGGGCGACGAGCCGTCGGCGAGGCTCAACCTTGGCACGGGCTCGGGCTTCAGCGTGCGCGATGTCCTGAGTGCGGCTGCGACCGTGGTCGGTGGCCCGGTTCCCCATACGACCGGACCGCGCCGAGCCGGCGATCCGCCGGTTCTTGTCGCGTCGGCCGAGCGCGCCCGGGCAGTCCTGGGCTGGACGCCCGGCCGGGGTAGCCTGGTCGAGATGATCGGTTCGGCCTGGCGCTGGCGGCAGGCCCACCCGATGGGCTACGAGGACCACCGGTGACCACCCCTGACGCTCAGCCGGGTGCCCGGTTCGCCGGCCGGATCGCTCTGATCACCGGCGCCGGCAGCCCAACCGGGATCGGCTTCGCCACGGCCCGCCTCCTCGGCCGTGAGGGCGCCGCCGTCGCGATCGCCTCGACCACCGTGCGGATCCACGATCGCGTGGCCGAGCTCCGGGCAGACGGGATCGAGGCGACCGGCCACGTGGGCAACCTGGTCGATTCCGGGGTCGCCGACCGGATCGTGACCGAGGCCGTGGCTGCCCACGGCCGGCTCGAGATCATGGTCAACAGCGCCGGCATGACCTTCGTCGGCGAACCGGAGTCGGACCTGAGCCTGCTCGACACGACCGACGCCGAATGGGACCGGCTGATCGCGCTCAACCTGCGAACCGCGTTCAGCGCCACGCGGGCTGCCCTGCCGGCCATCCTCGCCTCCGCGCCGGGCGGTCGGATCGTGTACGTCTCGTCGGTCACCGGACCGCTCGTCAGCAATCCGCGCTCAACGGGCTACTCTGCCGCCAAGGCAGCCCTGACCGGCCTGGCCCGGAGCCTCGCCATCGAGGTGGGCCGGCGGGGTGTCACCGTGAACTGCGTCCTGCCCGGCTGGATCGCGAGCGGCTCGCAGTTGCCCGACGAAGTCGTCGCCGGCGCTCACACGCCGCTCGGGCGGAGCGGCACGGTGGACGAGGTGGCCGAGGCGATCGCCTTCCTGGCCTCGCCCGGCGCGAGCTACATCACCGGCCAGATGCTCGTGGTGGATGGCGGCAACGTGATCCAGGAGTACAAGGGTCCGGCCGACGGCTATTACTGAGCCGCTGAGCCGCGTCGTATCCTTGGTCGATGAACGATGCGATCCAGCCCGCTCGTTTCGATTGGCGGCCGCAGGGATTCGGGCGGCTCAACGGACGCAAGGTGGTCGACCCGCTGATCGAGCCGATCTGGGTCGGTGAACGCGTCCTCGTCCACGTCGAGACGAGTGGCCCGCGCAGCGTGGACGGCCGGCCGTTCGTGGCGATCCAGGATGAGTCGGGCAAGCCCCTCGACCAGTACCCCGAAGTCAACGATTCGATCGCCGAGGCGTGCCGAGCGATCTCGCTGGTGATCGATGGCTACCTGACCGACCGGGTCGATCGCGGATCGGTGGGACTGGGCGTGACCTCGATCCCGGTGCCGACCCCCAGTGACCGCGCCCGCCAATTGCTGATGGGCAGCGGCCGTCGCCGCGAGGGTTTTGAAACGCTCGACCGGCCGGTGCGAGTGGACCCAGCCGTGCCGACCACGTTCGTGGCGGTGGACCTCCTCATGGTCGATGACGACGAGCTGCTCGACGTGCCCCTGCTCGAGCGGAAGCGCCTCCTCGAGGGGGTCCTCGACGAGAACCGCTTCGTCCGGCGCGGGATCTACGTCCGGCCGCCACTCGATGCCTGGCTCAGCTCGTGGCGCTCGATCGGCTTTCAGGCGATCGCGTTCAAGGCGGCCAACGGGCGCTACCGACCTGGCCTCCGGAACGATGGCTGGGCCATCTCCAGGATCCCCACCAACCGGTGACTGACAGCGGCCTCAGCGCTCCCATCCGGGAGCTGATCGGACGCCTCGGCCAGGCCGATATCATGGTCGGCATTCCGAGCTTCAAGAACGCGGCCACGATCGGTTACGTCGTGCGGGCGGCCCAGGCCGGACTGGTCCAATATTTCCCGGACCTGCGCCCGGTCCTGGTCAACGCCGATGCCGGTTCTTCCGACGGGACCCAGCGGGTGGTGGCCGAGACCGAGCCGCCCGATTACATCGAGCGGATTCTCCTCGTCCGGCCGACCAATCGGCTCGAAAAGGTCACCCTGACCTACCCCGAGGTTGACAGGGTGGGTGGCAAGGGCGCCGCCCTGCGCACGATCTTCGAGATGGCCGCGGCCCTGAATGTGAGCGCCCTCGTGGTCGTCGACTCGGACCTGCGCTCGATCGTGCCCGAATGGATCGAGCTCCTGGCCGGACCGATCCTCAAGGGCGGCTACGACTTCGTCGCCCCGCTCTACTCCCGCTACAAGTACGACGGGACGATCACGAACACCGTCACCTACCCGCTCACCCGGGCGCTCTACGGCCATCGGATCCGGCAGCCGATCGGGGGCGACTTCGGCGTTTCGGGCGACCTCGTGCGGCATTACCTCGAGCTCGATACCTGGGACGCCGACGTGAGCCGCTTCGGGATCGACATCTGGATGACGACCGAGGCCCTGGCCGGGGGATTCGCCGTTTGCCAGGCCCGCCTGGGGGCCAAGGTCCACGATCCCAAGGATCCCGGCGCGGACCTCGGCCCAATGTTCCGCCAGGTCGTCGGCACCATCCTCCGCCTGGCCGTCCGGAACCCCGACCGCTGGCTCGACATCCGTGGTTCGCACGACGTTCCGGCCTACGGCTTCGAGCGGATCATCGATCCACCCCCACTCGAGGTGAACACCCTGCGCCTTGTCTCGGAGTTCCAGGCTGGCTCAATCGGGATGGCCGACACCTGGGCCGAGATGCTGGCCCCGAGCACCCTCGAGACGGTCCTCGAACTGGCTCGCGAGGCCGGCACGCGCTTCGACGATGCCAGCCGACGACTGGGGGTCCACGGCGGCGACACGGGCGCAGTTGGGGGTAGCGGCTCGACAGGCTCGGGGCCGGGCACCCATGAGATGGCCGATTCGCTGGCCGGCTTCCACTTCCCCGACGACGTCTGGTCCCGGGTGATCTACGACCTGGTCGCCGCGGTCGGCCGGATCGAGCGAGCGACCGAACCGACGGAGGCCAGGAAGTCGGCCACGATCGAGCGCTTCGTCGCCGGCCTCGTCCCGATCTACTTCGGCCGGGTGGCCAGCTTCGTGGTCGAGAACCGCGACATCACCACGGACGAGGCCGAGGAACGGGTGGAACGCCAGGCGCGTGAGTTCGAATTGCTCAAGCCATACCTCGTCGAGCGCTGGAACGCCCGGTGAATCGCACCCCACTGCCGGTCCGCATCCTGATCCCGGTCGCCAACCCGGGCACGGCCGGTGAGCTCGTCCGGATCGGAGCCGCCCTGCTCGAGCCGCGGGCCGGTGAGTTGCGCGCCCTGGGGATCGTCGAAGTGCCCGAGGGGATGCCCCTGTCCGAGGGCGCCACCCGGGCCCGCCACGCCCGGCGACTCCTCCAGCGGGTTCTCGACTACGCGCCCGAGGGGATCCCGATTCACCCCCTCGTCCGAATCGCCCGGCATGCCGCCGAGGGGATCATCGAAGCGGCCGCGGACGAGGAAGCGGACCTGCTGATCTTCGGCTGGGGCGGCCGGCATACGATTCACACGAACGCGGAGATGCCCGCCGAGGGCCCGGGGCGGCGGACCAGGCGCGCACCCGAGGCGGCCTCGGTCGTATCGCCCACGATTGACCAGGTCGTCCGGGCGTCACCCTGCGACATTGCCGTGGTCAAGCAGCGCGGCGCAACCGAGATCCGCCGGATTCTCGTGCCGGTCCGGGGCGGGCCGCACGCCGAACTGGCGCTCACCTTCGCCGATGCGCTCGGGACGTACCACGGTGCAACCGTGACCGTGCTCCATGTCGTGCCGCCGGGGATCACTTCGGCGGTCCGGGCGCAGGCCGAGCGGGCGCTGGCCGCCTTCGTGAAACAGCACGTCCACGGCGCGGCCGAACCGCTCGTTCGGGAGGCGGCCAATGTCCGAACCGCAATCCTGCGCGAGGCCGACCGGGCCGACCTGGTGGTCGTCGGCGCATCCGCCTCGGCGGCCGAGGGCGGCCCCGAGGCTCACCTCTTCGGAGCCCTGCCCGAGGCGATCGCCACCCGGGCCCGACCGACCGTGGTCGTGGTCAAGACCCGCGAGTCGATCGGCCGGCAGACATTCGAGAAGCTGGCCGAGCGGGCCGAGACGCTGGCGGCGGCCGATCGAGCGGCAGAAGAGGCGCGGGCCGTGCCGACCCGGGTCGAGCGCTGGTTTGGCGAGTCGAACTTCCACCACGCCGAATTCGCTGACCTGCGCCGGCTCGTCCAGCTCAAGGAGAAGCAGGGCCTGACAATCAGCCTGGTCCTGCCCACCCTGAACGAGGAGGAGACAATCGGGCCGATCGTCTCACGGGCCATCCGGGAGATGATGGGCCGGGTCCCGCTCCTCGACGAGATCCTCGTGATCGACTCCGGCTCGACCGACCGGACCCGGGCGATTGCCGAGGCCGAAGGCGCCCGGGTCGTCGACCACTCTGATGTGCTGACCCGCTACGGCAGCTTCCGGGGCAAAGGCGAGGGTCTCTGGAAGAGCCTCTACGAGACGAGCGGCGACCTGATCGTGTGGGCCGACACGGACGTCCGGAGCTGGCATCCGCGGATGGTCTACGGGACCCTCGGGCCGCTCCTGACCGAGCCGCGGCTGGCCTACGTCAAGGGCTACTACCAGCGCCCGATCGTCGAGGCCGGGGTGCTCAAGGAAGGCGGCGGCGGCCGGGTCACCGAACTCGTTGCCCGGCCCCTGATCAACCTGTTCTATCCCGAGTTGTCGGGCTTCATTCAACCCCTGTCGGGCGAATACGCGGGCCGCCGCAGCCTGCTCGAGACGATGCCCTTCTTCACCGGCTACGCGGTCGAGATCGGGCACCTGATCGACGCCGCCGAGCGAGTCGGGCTCGAGGGCCTGGGCCAGGTGGACCTGGAACGGCGGGTCCATCGCAACCAGGAACTCGAGGGCCTCAGCCGGATGAGCTTCGTCATCCTCCAGGCGGTGATGAAACGACTCGAGGAACGGCGCAAGGCGCGCCTCTTCGCGGAGCTTGGCTCGACGATGAAGCTGCCCCGGTCAGGCCACGGCCGGCTGGGCCTCGAGGTCATTGAACTGGCCGACCAGGAGCGCCCGCCGATGATCCGGATCCCCGAATACCTCGAGAAGCGGGCGGCCGAGACGGGCGAGTGACGACGGTCCTGTTCGCCCCGGATTCGTTCAAGGGATCGCTCAGCTCGGTCGAAGTGGCCCAGGCCCTGGCCGAAGGCTGGCGACGCGTCAGGCCCGGCGACGAGTTGCTCCTGGCCCCGCTGGCCGATGGCGGCGAGGGCACGCTCGCGGCCCTGGCGGCCGGCGGAGGCTGGGTCGAGATGCGATCGCCCACGGTCGATCCGATCGGACGGCCAATCGATGGGGCCTGGTTGCGCTCAACCGATGGGACACGGGCGGTGGTCGAGCTGGCCGCCGCTTCCGGACTCTCGCGTCTGCGCCCGGACGAGCGCGATCCGCTGGGAGCCACGACCGTCGGCACGGGCCTGCTCCTGCGGGCGGTCCTCGACGCCGGGCCGCGCCGGATCGTGCTGGGCATTGGCGGCAGTGCCACGAACGACGGTGGAGCGGGGATTCTCGATGCCCTCGGGGCCTGGGTGGAGCCGGATCGCATCGACCTGGCCGGCCTCGACGCCCGGCTGGCGACGCTTGACCTGTTCGTCGCCTGCGACGTGACCAACCCGCTGCTCGGCCCGGCCGGCGCGGCGGCCACCTACGGCCCCCAGAAGGGTGCCAGCCCGGCCGACGTTGCCACCCTCGACGAACGGCTGGCGCGCTACGCCGACCTGCTCGAGGCGGCCTCTGGACGGCGCGAGCGGGACGCCCCGGGCGCAGGCGCGGCCGGCGGCGTGGGCTTCGGCCTGCTCTGCCTGACCGATCGGTTCCGAAGCCTGTCGCTCCAGCCAGGCGTGGATCTCGTGGCCGGCGAGATCGGCCTCGACGAGAAGCTGGCCTCGGCCGACCTCGTGATCACGGGCGAGGGTCGGATCGACGCCCAGACGGCGTTCGGCAAGACAGCCCTCGGTGTCGCTCAGCGAGCCCGGACCGCCGGGGTACCCTGCATCGCCGTGGGCGGCGGCGTGGAGCCCGCGGGGGTCGCTGCGCTCGCCCCACTCGGGGTCTCGGTCGTCCCGGTCCACGAGCGCCCGGTGCCGCTCGAGGAGGCAATGGCCGCCGGAAGCGTGCCACTGATCGCCTGCGCCGAGCGGATCGCGAGGGGAGCAGGGTGGCTCGGCAGGTGACCCCGGCCGCGGGGCTGAAGGCGCGCCCGATCCGGAAGCCACGCCGGCGGAAGCCGACTGATCCGGCCCGGGCCTGGGCCACGCGCTTGGCCCGCTCCCGGCCGGATCTCGTTGCCGACGTGCTCGACGGACTCGCCTCGATCTATGGCCGGCCCACCTGGCAGCGGCGCCTCGGACCGACCAGCGAGCTGATCCTGACGATCCTCACCCAGAACAGTGCCGATACCAACGCCGAGCGGGCGTTTGAGTCGCTGCGGCTGGCCTTCCCCTCGGCCGGACCAAGCGAGGCCCATGAGGCCGGCCACGGTTGGGGCGGCCTGGGCCTGTCGAGCGGAGCGCCGCCGGATTGGCTGGCGGTTGAGCTCGCCCCGGTCGGCGACCTGGTCGAAGCGATCCGATCCGGCGGGCTGGCCCAGCAGAAGGCGCCCAGGATCCAGGCCGCCCTGCGCCTGATCCGGGCCGAGCGAGGGGACCATTCGCTCGAGTTCCTGGGCGATCTGCCCGCGCTCGAAGCCCGCGACTGGCTCACCCGGATCGACGGGGTCGGGCGCAAGACGGCCTCGGTCCTGCTGATGTTCTCATTCGGGATGCCGCTCATGCCGGTCGATCGCCACGTCGAGCGGGTCAGCCAGCGGGTCGGGCTGATCCCGGCGAAGGCCAGCGCCGACGACGCCCACGAGCTCTACCTGGCGATGCTCGAGCCGGACCAGATGTACGAGGCACACGTCAACCTGATCACCCACGGCCGCAAGCTCTGCCATGCGCGCAAGCCTGATTGCGCCAGCTGCCCGATCACGCTGCGCTGCCGCTACGTCGACCGCCGGGCACCCTGAGCTCGCAGGCGGGCACCTCCCGATAGCCCAATCGGGCCGTGTCGAGGACCGAATCGGCACTGCTATTCTCGGCCGATGATGAGTGGCGGCCCGAATGGGCTCCCGGTTGCGCCCCGGATCCTGGTCGTGGACGACGACCCGAACCTGCTGGTGATCCTGGCCGACCAGCTGCGGGCCGACGGCTTCGAGGTATCCACCGCCCGGGATGGGCTCGAGGCGATGCGCCGGCTCGAGCACGCCTGGCCCGACCTGCTCGTGATCGACATGATGATGCCCCGGATGGATGGGCTGACCCTCGCCCGCGAGGTCAAGGATCGGGCCGACCTGCCGATTATCGTGCTCACCGCGATCGACACCGGCGACAACAAGGCCGACCTGCTCGAGGAAGTGGCCGAGGATTACGTCACCAAGCCGTACCACTACCCGGAGCTGCGGGCGCGGATCAACCGGGTCCTCAAGCGACTCGGCGACAAGGTGCCCCGCCAGAGCCTGGTCCTTGGCCCGAAGCTCGTCCTCGAGCTCCACCGTCGCGAGGCCGTCGTCAGCGGCCACCCGGTGGCCCTCACCCCGACCGAGTCGCGCCTGCTGTACGCCCTTGCGGCCAACCTTGGCAACACCGTTACGACCGAGACGCTCCTCGCCCGGGGCTGGGCCGAGACCGAGGATGCCGATCCCTCGTACGTGTGGGTGACGATGCGCCGGCTGCGCCAGAAGGTCGAGCCGGATCCGAACCGGCCGATCCATCTCCTGACGGTGCGCGGCGTCGGCTATCGGCTGATTTCCCTGGAGGCCATGGAGACCGAATGATCGCGCCCAGCCAGCCCGAGCCGGGGCCCGCTCCGGGCGCCGCCGCGGAACGGGCCGCCGCCGCAGAGCCCGCCGCCGCAGAACCCGCCGCCGCGCCGCCCGCCGCGCCGCCCGCCGCCCTGCCCGCCCCCGA
>JBBRIM010000045.1:0-15435 GCA_038221095.1 Candidatus Limnocylindrales bacterium | reverse complement strand
GTCGAGGCTCGGCCGGTCGACCTCCTGCACCTCCACGATTGGCATGGCGCGGCGGCCCTCGTCCTGCGTGATCGCTTCTACCCGGCGGATCCGATCGTCGGCCAGGGCCGGCTGGCCTCGATCCTGACGATCCACAACATGGCCTATCACGGCTGGGTCGAGCGGGCCGACCTGGGCACCCTCGGCCTGGCGCCGGGCGATTCCGTCGTGGCGCGGGCCGCGGCCGGGATTGACCTGCTGGCGGAGGGTATCCAGCGGGCCGACCTCGTCAACACCGTGAGTCCGAACTTTGCCGCGGAGGCGCTGACGCCGGCCCTTGGCTTCGGTCTCGACGCGCTCCTGCGCCGGAAGTCCGCCCAGCGCGATCGAGCCGGTCGGCCGCGCTTCTTCGGGATCGTCAACGGACTCGACCCGGTCCTCTGGAACCCAGCCAGCGACGGCGACCTCGCGGCCCCGTACGCGGCCGCCGACCTGGGCGGCAAGGCCCGCTGCCGGGCCGACCTGCTGGAGCGGGTCGGCTTCGATCCGGGCGACGACGGACCGGTGCTCGGGATGATCGGGCGGCTCGATCCCCAGAAGGGCTTTGACCTGGTGGCTGAGGCAGCGCCCCGGCTGCTCGCCTCGGGTGCCCGCCTCGTCGTCCAGGGCAGCGGCGATCCCAGCCTGGCAGCGCCGTTCCGGGAACTGGCCCGGCGCCGCCCCGATCGAGTCGTCCTGAACGAGCGCTTCGACCGGGTGATGGCCCGCCGGATCTATGCCGGCTGTGACCTCTTCCTCATGCCCAGCAGGTTCGAACCGTGTGGCCAGGGGCAGATGATCGCCCTGCGCTACGGCACGCCGCCGGTCGTCCATCGAACCGGTGGCCTGGCCGACACCGTGGTCGACGAATACCTCCAGCCGGGTGCCGGTACGGGCTTCGTCTTCGAGCACCCAACGGCCACGGGGTTGGCCTGGGCGTGCGAGCAGGCCTTCGAGACGCGGGCGGATCCGGCCGCCTGGTCGGGCCTGGTCGAACGTGGGATGGCGGTCGACAACAACTGGGCCTCCGGTCCGACCGCCGCCTACGTCGATGCCGCTCGCCGGGCGATCGCAGTCGCAGCCGGCTCCTGAGCCGCGATCCGGGACGGAGGCCGTACGCGTCCGTCCTCCGATGACGCCCGGGGCGTGTCAGAATCGGCTCGTCCCAGATCCGCGGAGGTGTCCATGGCTCGCCAGTTCGTCGTCCAGCTCCCGAACCAGCCCGGTTCGCTGGCCGTCCTCGCCGAGGCCCTCGCCGAGCGCGGCGTTGACCTCCGGGCGATTGGTGGCGGCGGGATCGGCGAGGTCGGCCACGTGATCATGACCACGGCCGATGACGACGCCACCCGGGCAGTGCTCGAGTCTGGCGGCTACACCTTCGTCGAGGGCGAGTCGATCCTGGCCGAGGTCGGTGACCGGCCGGGCGGGATGTCCGGGATCGCGCGCGACCTGTCCGATGCCGGGGTGAACATCTACGGCCACCTGTTCCTCGGGCGCTGGGGCGATCGGGCGATGTTCACGTTCGTGGTCGACGACCCGGACAAGGCCCGGCCGATCCTGGAGCGCAAGCCCTAGGCCCGTCGAGGCCCGCCCATGCACTTTGAGCGCAGGATCCGGGCGGTTGACGCGCACGCGGCCGGCGAGCCCGGCCGGGTGATCACCGCTGGGGTGGCCGACGTCCCGGGCGCCACGATGCTCGAGAAGATGGTCCACCTGCGCGACCACGGGGACGACCTGCGCAAGCTGATGCTGCGCGAACCACGCGGCTATCCGGCCGCCAACTGCAACCTGATCCTGCCGCCCACGATCCCCGGCGCCGATGCCGGCTACGTGATCATGGAGCAGGTTGAATACCCGGCGATGTCGGGCACGAACACGATCTGCGTGGCAACCGTCCTGATCGAGACGGGCATGGTCGTGGTCGTCGAGCCGGTCACGACCCTCCGGCTCGAGTCGCCGGCCGGCCTGATCGAGGTCCGGGCCGAAGTCCGCGACGGCCGGGTCATCAGCGTCACGTTCCGGAACGTGCCGGCCTTCGCGGTCCATCTCGACGCGATCGTCGAGGTACCCCAGCTCGGCACGGTGACGGTGGATGTTGCCTGGGGCGGGATGTTCTACGTGATTGCCGATGCCCGGCGGTTCGGGCTGCGGATCAGCCCGGACGAGGCCCGCGACATCGTCCGGATCGGCGAGATGGTCAAGCTGGCGACCCAGGAACAGCTCCCGGTCCGCCACCCGGAGAACCCCGACCTGGCGAGCGGCGTGACGATTGCCCAGATCTCCGGTCCTGCCCATGCCCCCGGCTCGTCCCGGCGGAACGCCGTGATCGTGTCGACCGGCCAGGCATCATGGGATCGGCCGGAGAGCTGGACCGGCGCGATCGATCGATCACCGTGCGGCACCGGCACGAGCGCGAAGATGGCCTGTGAGCACGCCCGCGGCCGGCTGGCCCTGAACGTGCCGTTCGTCCACGAGGGGATCCTCGGGACGACCTTCACCGGCCGGCTGATCGAGGCGACCACGGTCGGCAACCGTCCCGCGGTGGTCCCCACGATCACCGGCCGGGCCTGGATCACCGGCTTCGCCGAGTACGTCCTGGCCGCCGACGATCCGTTCCCGACGGGCTACACCCTGACCGATATCTGGGCGACGGCCGAGGGCACCGCCGGCTAGAACTGCGGCTTGACCGCCATGAAGAAGACGATCGAGACGAGCAGCACCGTCAGGAGGATGCCGCCCATCTGGGCCCGCTTCGCCAGGGCCAGGAAGGCGGCCGGCGGAGGTCCGGGCGGCGTGCCGGGCGTCGGTGCCGGCATCCCCTCGACCAGGTGGATCATCGATTCGACCGTTCGTGCCTGGACCAGGATCGCGAAGCTGATCGCGATGACGTAGAGGACGATCCCGGCGGCGAGCCAGTGGGTCGCCGCCAGGTCGAAGCCGACGGTCACGATCAGGCCGATGCCGGTGACAGCCTGGAAGAGGCCCAGCGGGATGATCAGGCGGCGTTCAATCACATCTGTGAGCTTCAGCCCGAAGAGCGCCCCTGACGGCATCTTGCGCGACTGGCTCGCGATGATCGGCAGGACAAACGACGGTCCGAACGCCGCGATCGCGCCCAGGACGTGCAGGAACAGGAAGATCGTGGCGAGTGGACTCAACGGGGTTCCCTCCAGTGGCCGGCTGGTTGACGGCCGTCATTCTGGCGCGTCGGCCACCTCGGCGTGCGGTTCGGCTGCAACGCTCTCCGGTCAGGCCGGCTCGAAGCGCTCCGGGCCGGGGACCATGGCGAGGCGCTCGAACAGGTCATCGAGCTCTTCCAGCGTCGTCTGGTCGAGGCTGGACACCAGGCCGCGGGTGAGATGGGTGATGAAGATGCCCCGCCGGCGCAGGACCTCCTTGCGAATCGCCAGGCCGACGATCTGCTGCGCCTCGAACTGGATCAGCGGCAGGTAGCGGTCGAAGAGCAGGCCGGCCTCCGCCATGGCGCCTGATTCGACGAACAGCCGGACCCCGCGCAGGATCTCGGGGTAGGCAAAGCCGGTCATCGTGCCGCAGGCGCCGCGGCGCAGCTCGCCCAGGGCCGAAACCCCACCCAGGCCGCCGAAGATGTCGAGCTCTGGGTTCCCGGCCAGCAGGCGCCCGATCTTGGCCGGGGTGGGCGGATCCTCGATCTTCATCGTCCGGCCCCCGCTCGCCTCGGCCGACGCCAGGAGGATGCTGACGGGGATCAGCACGCCGGTCGCGTTCGGTTCGTCCTGGATCACCAGGGGCAGGCCACCCGCGCCGGCACGCTTGAACCAGGCGGGCAGCTGATCGAGGTTCTTGAGCAGCGGGGGAGCGGCGACCATCGCGGCGCAGGCACCGAGCTCGCGGGCCCGGCCGACGAGCTCGAGCGTGGTGCTGATCGCGCCGGCCGAGCAGCCAACCGCGATCGGCAGTCTCCCGGCGGCCGCATCGAAGATCGTGCCCAGGGCGGCCTCGCGTTCGGCCGCGGTCAGGGCGCCGGGCTCGGCCATCACGCCCATCACGGTCAGGCCATCGACCTGCCATGTCACGGCCGCCTCGACGAGTCGGCCCAGGCTGGCCAGATCGAGCTCGCCGTCGGCTCCGAACGGGGTCGGGACGATGTACCAGGTACCGAGGAGTCTCACCCGGGCATGTCCCAGGTCAGCATCACGGGGCTGGACTCGGCCGTCGTGCCGGTCCTCCGATAGGTGGCCAGGGCTGCATCGTTGTCCGCCTCGGTCAGGACCCAGGTGTCGTAGCAGGCGCGGCCCCGCGCGATTTCGAGCAGCGCATGCACGAGGGCCGTGCCGATTCCTCGCCCGCGGGACGCCTCGTCCACGGCCAGCTCGTAGATGAACATCTCGGTGCCCTTGTCGGGATGGGTCAGCTCCACCCCACTGACAAAGCCAACGGGGGCGCCGTCCTCGAAGGCCATCAGCAGGTGATGTCCGGGCGTGACCAGGAATCGATCGGCCATGACCAAGGTGGGCCGTGAGTCGAACAGGTGGCCGGCAGCTGCGACCAGCGCGCCTTCGCCACGCAGGATCGGCCGGATCGTCATTGTCATGAGGGGCCTAGTCTGCCATGCGAGGCCGGCCGGCTGAGCGGTGGCCCGCTGTCTGACCCAGGCAGTGCCGAAGCCTCGCGCCGACTCAAGGGGCGCCGTCCGGTTCGGCCTCCACGAGGCGGAGCATCTCGATCGTGTCCGCGAGGTGGGCGTTGAACAGCCGGCGGGCAACGTCCAGCAACTCGAACAACTCGGGGTCCCGGGCGCGGTAGATGACCGTCGTGCCGCGGCGTTCGGTGACGACCATGTTGCGGCCGCGCAGAACAGCCAGTTGCTGGGAGATCGATGCGGCCGGCACCCCGATCGCGGCCTGGAGTTGGCCCACGCTCAGCGGACCCGGCCGAAGCTGCTCCAGGAGGCGAATCCGAAGTGGATGGGCGAGGGCCTTGAAGAACTCCGCCTTGAACTGGCGTAGCCCGTCACGATCGTCGGGGCGAACGTTGCGGATCATCGTCCGGGTCAGCCTAGCCCGACCGTCCTTTCTGCGCAAGTCTTCAAATATTGCAAGACATAGGCATAAGGCGTACACTCTGGGGGGTGGAGTTTCGCCGTCTGGCCATCATTCTGGAGATCAGCGGCCCCGGCGAGCTGCCGACCGGAACCGCCGGTGCCCTGACGGCACCCCGGTTTCGTCGCCCACCGCGACCGAAGGAGGCATCTCTGGTGCAACTCGCGGCTCTCCTGGATGAGGCTCGCCAGGCCCCACCCGACCGCCGGATTCAATGGCGCGATCTGATTGCCCCATATGGCCCTCGAGCGATCGAAGCGGTCCGTCCCTGGCTCGGGAGCCCGGTCCTGGCAGGCTTCGCAGTCCGCGTGATCGAGCGGGCAGGTTCGAGTGGCAACCGCGAGCACGCGACCCGGGTCCTCCGGGCAGCCCGCAGCGCGGCGAGTCTGCCGATTCATGCCGACATCGACTGGGCGCTCGTGAGACTTCGGCCGACCCGACCAACCACGCAGGTCGAACCAGTGCGGCCGGCACCGATCAAGCCGGAGCGGCGTGAGCGGCCTCTGTTCACCACCGTCGCCCGCCGCCGCGCGCGGTAGCCGCGCGCGGCAGCCCACCGCGATTGGCGGCCAGCCAGTCTGATGTCGAGTTCGGCGGATCGGACGTCCGCCAACCCAGACCGCGTCGGTCCCGTGGTAGCGTTTGACCGGCCGGCGGGAGTAGCTCAGTTGGCAGAGCGTCAGCCTTCCAAGTCTCCCGTTGTCGAGCGCTGTGCTCTGAACTCCCAAGCCCCGCACGAATCGTCGAAAACCGGTCCAGTTTGGCGCTGAACCCTACACCGTGACAATCGGCCTTCAGCGCATAACTTCACCGGTGGTTTCGCAGCGTGCCATCAACTGGAACGTCGAGTGCTCGTTTTCGAACGATGCCCGAGAGGGAGTGGCAGAGGTGGTCGAGGCTCGCCGGCGGACAGCGCCCTCGTCGAGGACACCACTTGGCGGAGGCGACGTTCGTCCCGGATGTGATTGTCTAAGCACAGGTCGTGTAGATTCGATCGACGTCGGGGATCCGTCGCGCCTGGGGCACGAGGTATGGCGCGAGCGCGGTGAGCCAGCGCCTGATCCAGAGTGCGTAACGCCAGAATCAGGTCTCTCGAGCTCATCACGTGAGCGTGGAGCACAGCGATCTCTGTTCGATTCCGGGATGAGTCAAGCGCACATCCCGGGACTAGTTAGGCCCCCTCGTGCCGGCTTGTCGTGACCCTCTCGAGCAGTGCCAGTTAGGCCAGATCACTGGCCCGGGCCGACGTTGATCCGTAATCGGGGGGAAGCGCGAGTACCTTCTCTCGACCTCACGGGCCTACAGCGGCAAGACGCCTCATGAAATAGGGCGCCAACTCACGGGCTCCGGCGTGACCGGCCGTCGTCAGGTGCACAGCACCTAGTTGACGAGACGGACCGGACGAAGACCGCGGGCCATCGTCGACTGGAGCGTCAGGGCGACAGGGATCGCCGAGATCGCAAGGATCAAGCGTGGGGCACCGGCAAGGAATAAGCCGCATGTCACGCCCAACGCGAATCCGGCGGCGGCCACGACACCCACATCGGACAATCCGTTCAGCTGACCTTGTGCATCGGAGACCGCCTGGCGGGCACGATCAGCCCCGCCGGGAACCCCAGCGAGGGCTGCCCGTCCTCGCTCGACCAGCGAGTCGGCGATGGCGCTGGCGTCTTTTTCGTGGGAATCGCCTTCGAGGTCAACCTCGTCTGGTCGGTGCTTTGGCATCCGGACGCTCCTTAGTTCTGGCGGGATTTGACCATCCTCGCTGAGCCGACCCACTGACGTGCTCACGGCACTCCTTGGTGCGTTACAGCGATGTGACAACCCACGGCTTCGTTCGTGGTGTCGGCCGGCCTTATGGGTGTCGAATCCCGCATGGGCCCGGATGTCAGCTAGCTGGCAGTTAACCGTGCGGACGCACATTGAGGTCTCGGCGCTCTGGCCCGCCGCTTGAGCCCGCCGGCGGTACGCGCGGTGTAGGCGACGACAAGAATCGACCGGCCGAGCCAGCCTGGAGGTCGATCGGTGGCCGCCCACGTTAAACGCATTCGCCGACCGCCAGCTTGGCCACGTGCATCTTGGCCGCCCAGCCTGAAAACACTCCCTGCGGATCACGAAGTACCTGCTCAAGAACCTGCTAGCGGCGACAAGTGCTTTCCGGGTGTTCCGACTGAACGCTGGTCGCGCAATCGAAATGCTCTTGCAAGGTCGCGCCGCAGGCTTCGCGAATCGCTGGGATGACGGTTGCAGGATCGTCCCCGTGCGGCGATCTTGTCGCGTTACCAAGCAAGGAGTCCCACCAATGTGTCTCACCTGTGGATGCGGCGAGCCGCACAAGGAAATGGCCGACAACATCCGCTATGAAGGTGTAAAGCGGGCGGCCGACGCGAACGCGATGACTGTCGCCGACACCGTCGAGAAGTTTCAGCAGGCGGTCGAGGTCGAAGCGTCCGAGCAGGGCGCGCAGGCCTGATGGCGACGTTAGACCGGAATCGGCCGCCCGAGCCTGTGGGACCCGAAGACGAGGGCATCGGCAACATTCGACCCGAAGAGACGACTGGCCTTGGGCCGGACGACGAAGGCGTCGGCAACATCCGACCACTTCCGGCTTCAGGCCGTTCCACGAACGAACGGAGCCGCAAAGCGGGCCAGGGCGAGATCGCTCGTTCCCAACGCGGAGAAATCGGTCGGCCCGCGCGAAGAGTCCAAGACCCGGCCTGACAAGACGAATCGGACCGTTGCCCGGGGAAACCGGAACCCCAAGACGAGATCCCTCAGGCCGCATCGGCGCACGAAACGCTCTGGGACTTCATCTCGCTGATGCCCGAATCGATGCACATGATCATGTGGCTGATGTCCGACCGGACGATCCCCGAAGCTTTCGGATGATGGAAGGCTTTGGGGTGCACACGCGTCGGGCCAGGTAGATGCGTTTTGGGTCGCTGCTGCGAGCCATGGGTCAGCGTACCCCCCGGGTTCGGGCGATGACGACGAGCGCACCGATCCCGGCGAGCGCGGCGAGGCCGAGGAGGGCCAGGATCACGATGCTGGCATTGCCACCCCCTGTCGTCGTGCCTCGATCAGGCCCCGGCGTTGTGGACGCACTCGGCCCGGCTGGGGACGGACTCCCCAGGGATCCTGCCGACGGCGAGGACCCCGACGGTCCGCCGGACGCACTAGGGCTGCCTGACTCCGGGGATGCTAGGGGGCTCGTCAATGACGGGCTCGGCGTCGGCAGACTGACGCTGGGCGATGGGCTATAGCCGTTCGGTCCGGTGATCGGGCCACCAGGAGGCACGGACGGCAGCGGCGACAGGCCAGCGAGGACCTGGCTCGGGGTCACGACCGAGGTGTGCCCGGGGTGCCACGGGAGATGGAGGAGCTGCGGGATCGTGACGAAGCGGAAGCCACGGCCGCGGTAGTAGTCGATGAGCGGCCGGAGCAGATACGGCGTGGCGTTCGGGCCGCAGTGGAGGAGGACGACCGACCCGTTCGTCCCCAGTTCAGCCGCGGCCAGCATCGCCGGAAGGTGGCCGTGCGGGGAGGTATCCCGGTCAGATACATCCCAGAGCAGGACGGTGCCATAGCCCGCCGTGGCGGCGGCGGTCAGGGTGTCCGCGTTGTAGGCGCCATACGGCGGTCGAAACACGCGCAGGGTCGGGCGGCCGATGATCGACTCAGCGAGCGCTCGCCCATTCGTGATCTGGCTGAGCTGGGCAGCGCGATCGAGGCGCGGCATCTGGGGATGGCTGAGCGTGTGGTTCCCGATCGGGTAGCCGGCCTCGGCCGCCAGGCGCCAGAATCCGGGGTCGAGGCGCATCGCCTCGGCCAGTGGGAAGAAGGTTGCCGGAACGTGCTCGTCCACGAGGATCGCGAGGATCCTCCGGCAGTTGGCGGGGCTGACACCGTCGTCAAAGGTCAGTGCAATGATGTGTTCAGCCCGACTACCGTTGCTGACGAGCTCGACCGTCGCGCCATTGGCCGGGACCAGCGACGCTGCGAGGAGCCCGAGGGCCGCCAAGCCCGACGCCAGCAGCTTCCACACGCCGTGCAAGGTCAGCGGCCCTTGCCGCATCGGCATTCGCGGCCCAACTTCGCCAGCTGACTGGCGCGAGAGCTGCAGGGCGGCCCCGATCCGGGTAGACAACGAGCGACGCGGTGGAGCATCAGGAGCGCGACATCTGTGGGGAGACGGTGACCGAACAAGGTCCGTTCCGTCAAATCCAAAGGCCCACACGATGGCTGGATCGTGGGGCTGCCTGTAACCACCTCAGGAGCCGAGCAGGTCCGAGGCGAGTAGGTCGCCGAGCCACTTCTCGTATTCGTCCGCGGTCCACCCTCGGTCGGTCAGGCTCCGGAATGTTGCGGGCGGTGTGCTTGCGATGAAGACATCGACGGCGCGGGCTGCGTCGAGCCCTGTACGCAGCGCAGGTGCCAGGCCCTCGATGAGCATCCGCACCGCTCGTTCACGGCCCGCAAGGGCCCGTGGGGGTCGGAAACCCCGATTCGATCACGCGGCGCGTCCGTGGTGCTCGTGGATCAGCCCGCCGAGAAGGTCCCAATCCATCTGAGCTCGACGCCGTGGAACTCGAGCACACCAGGGTGCTGCCCTGACCTCACGATGTGGACAGGTCTTGCCATCTGCGCCGTGCCGCCCCGAAGCCGCGATTGAAAGCCTCTCACACAACGGCAAGGTCGTGTCCGGGCCCTAGTTCGGAACCGCGCTCAGTGCGACGTCGGTGCGGGCCGCGTCGGCGATCTCTCGTGAGAGGACGAAACGGACGAGCCCGTAGGCGACGAGGTCCACGACGAGTCCTGCGGTCCCCGCCAACTGCGAGGTGTAGAAGACAAAGACCTGGGCGATGAGAATCCAGACCAGGATGCCCCGCCGGAACCAGTGGTAGGCGGCGAGGCGTGACACCACGAGTGCCGGGATCCCGCGCAGGATGAGGAGACTGCCGGCCAAGGTCGAAAGGCCCTGGACAACGGTCGCTGCGTCGGCCCAGTGCGCCCCCTGGCTCACGATCAGGAGCCCGACCGCGATGACCGAGCCAACCGCGTAGACCCCCACGGCCAAAACGACCACCCGATCGAACCACACGTTCGCAGCGAGAGCCGCATACCGGGCATCGAGCCAGTGGACGACCTGGCGAGCCCAACGGAAGGCCGGGGGTCGGTCGGCGAGGCCCGCGGCAAAGGCCCTCAGGCTCCGGGTCAGCTCGGTATCGGCCGACTGTCGCAGGAGCAGCAGCGCGTGTACCCGGCTGCGTTTCTCGATCGTCCCATCGAGCCCATCCTTGAGCAGGTCCATGGCGTTCGCGAGCGATCCCCGCTGGTCGAGGCGAGGACCCGCCAGGACAGCCCGCGCCAGCAGGAACAACCCGATGAAGATCACGTAGATCAGGGCGATCGCCGGTCGGAAGAAGTAGTTGTTGTCGGCCGTCAGGAACTTGCCGATCTCATCGATGAACACCCCGAACCCGATTCCCGCGATCGCGGCGGCCAGCTCCTGGACGTGGCGGTCAACGAAGGCCAGCAGGGTGATGATCGCCGCCATCATCAGGAGTCCGCCCCAGAGCATGTGGGCCACATGCAAGCTGCCCCCACCGATTGTCGGATAGTCGGTCAGCGCGAGCAGCGAGCGGACCACGAGGACCGACAAGGCAGCCCCGATCAGGAAGACCTCGATGAACTCGCCGGCATCGCTGTTGCGGGTCAGATGTCCGCTGGTCAGGCGTCGAGCCAAGCTGGTCTCCTGCTGGGCGTTCGAGCGGATAGGATGTGCCTTCGAACCCCCGAGCTGCTGATCCGAAGTTAGCACCGGGCCCCGCTCAGCCCCTCGATTCCAGCTGCAGCATGTCGCGGGCCTACGTGGATCACCCCCGGGGCGTATCGGCTTGGGGGGGTTTCGCTGGGGGTATGCCGGGCCTTTCAGGGGCAGCCGTCAGGGTCGAGGCCCTCCGAACTAGCTCTAGGCGATCGGCACGATCGGCCGGATCTCGACTCCACCATGGGGCGCCGTCGCCTCCGGGATCTGGGCGGCGAGCCTGATCGCCTCGGCGAGATCCGCAGCTTCGAGCAGGTAGTAGCCGCCCACGATCTCCTTGGTCTCCAGGAAGGGGCCCTCGGTGACGGACGCCGAGCCGGACGCCCCGGCTCGCACGCTGACTGCGCGCGCCGTCGGTTCGAGCTCGTTGGCGCCAAGGATCGCCGAGCCGGCCGAAGCGATGAATGCCTGGTGCCGGACCGCGTTTGCCTGATGCCACGCCGCCGGCGCTTCGGCCCATGTTCGCTCGTTGCCGTAAATGAGGACCAGGTATTTCGCCATGGATATCACCTCCAACCATCCAGGCTCGGCGAGCCCGGTTCAGCTCTTTGACGAAGTGATCACTCCAATATCGACGTTGCCACGGAGGTCGGTGCCGCTTCCAACTATCTTCGAGCGTGGGGTCGAAAACGCCGATTCACGATCAACGGCGCTAAAGGCGCATCCAAGTCGGATGCTGACGGCTCCAGCTTCGCGCTTGGAGCCGGTTGCGCTTCGTAGTGGCGACTTGGCGGTCAGGGACCCTGCTTCCAACTGTCGGGCAACGGTCCAGACGCCAGGACTGCGGCTAATGCGTCGATCGGCATCGGGGGCGAGTCTGGCACAAGGGTCATGGCGAGCGTGCCGTCCGTGATCTCCATCTGGATGACCGGTGCCGCGACGACGCGCCCGTCGAGCACGATCGCGAAGAACTCGCCGATGTGCGCGGACGAGTAGGTGGCAAACAGGCGCGCACCGTTGCTCGCGAGCTGGATCGTGAGCTGCGGTCCTCCGCTCGCGTTGGTGGTGGCCCGCGCATCCGCGATCTGATCGCCCCGGAACAGAACCGCCTCCTGCGACGGCAGCGGCTTGCCGACGACCGCCTTCAGCTGGCCCGGCCGTTCGGGCGTGCCGTATTCAGCCGCCGGCAGCGGGACGAAGGTGACCTGGCCGGTGGTCGAGAGCACCGCCCTGACGGCCATCTCGTTGGCGCTCGCGGGGATGGTGAAGGTGATCGCTTCTCCGGCAGCCGAGGAGAACACGCCCACCCCCAGGGTCTCCAGCCGCGCGGAGAGGACGTCGATCGCGCGAACGGTCTCGGTCTTTGGCGGGAGCTGCGAATCAGCAGAGCGCACTGTGTAGTCTCTCGTCGGCGCCGCACTGGACGTGGTCGGGGAGTAAATGGACACCTGGCAGCCGGAGAGCAGCAGCGCCGCGACGATCGCAAGCAGGCGGCGGCGGTGCAGGAAACGCTCCGGCGTCGCGGATGCCGCGTCGGTTGGCCAGGGGGCGGGTCCTGCTCCCACAACCCAGGCGAGCAGGTACGCCATCGGATCAGCCTCCCACGACCGGGCGTGCCATCCCCACAGCCCCGAGCCCGACCACGAGTACGACGAGGACCGCGAGGACGATACCGAGGACGGCCCAATCGGCTCGCCCGAGGGAGCGCGCCTCAACCCCGGGCATGGGCAAGAGGATGATCAGCAGGGTCGCCAGCGGTCCGAGCAGAAGCGAGATTACGAACCAGAACAGCCCGCTCCGACCCTTACCCTGGGCCAGCCCGGCATTGATCAGCGCAAGGGTGCCCCAACCCACTGCGTAGCCGGACTGGCCTGGCATCTCCCGCCTCCATCGAACCGAGCCTAGGTTCGTCGAGTAGGTTACCGCCCGATGCCGAGGCTCGTCGACGCTTGCCACGGCGTCAAGTACCGGGCGGGTCGTTTGCCCCCACCCGTACCGCCTTGCCGGGAGCTGGTTGGAGGCAGCGAGGACCTGACGTGCTGTGTTCGCTGACGCCATGGCGGGGGCGATGAGGCAGATGGCAGGAGGCGTTGCCATCACGGCCGGACCGGGTAGTCGACCAGGAAGGCCGAGATCGTTCAGCGTGACGCCGTCGTGTCTGGCCTGTCGATGGCTCGACGCCGACCGGACTTCCTCGCACCATCGGCCCATCCTGCGGGTAGCTCGCCCGATGGCGCCACTCCAGCCTCGCGAGCACGGTTCAATGCCGCCCGGCTGTCGCCGCCGGTACCGGTGATGCCTTGTCACCGACTGCCGCGCCATTGCAAGGCCTGATGAGCCAACTGGCGTGGCAGGGCAAGGCCTGGGACACCAATCTGCTCACAGGTGCGACACATGCCGCACCAAGCCATAGCCCGCACCCAACCTGAGAAAGGGAGACGAACCCATGACGGACGAACGGATCATTCGGCGCACGACTGTCACCGATGACGGCACGGAGCACCACGAAACGATTGACACGACGGGGACGCCCGCCCACGGGACCCAGACCATGGAGAAGGGCGTTCCTCACGGAGACGAGGAAGCCGGCGGCGCAGTCGGTGGCGCCGTAGGGGGCGCGGTGGTCGGGGCTGTGGTCGGTGGCCCTGTCGGTGCAGTGATCGGCGGTGCCATCGGCGCAGCAACCGGGGCAACCGCGGGCGCCCTCGACAGCAAGCGCAAGGACGAAGAAGTTGTGGTGACGAAGGAAGAGAAGACCTGGTAAGTGCCGCAACGTCTGGGGACCAACCTGATCCGCCCCGCGCGGGTCAGGTTGTCCCTTTATCCACCGCCTTGGAGTTCAAGGAGACGTCCGATGGCCGGGGCCAAGACGACGAACAGTGTCGAGTCACCTCTATTCACCAAACGGCTGCGTTACACGCGCCAGGCGCTCGTCGCGCGTGGGCGTTCGATTGGGGAGCGCCTCCCTGGAGCCGTCGACGGGGTCTGTGCCACCATGGACGCTGCCTCTGACCAGCTCGAGCAACTCTCGGATGCGAGTGTACGATCGGTTTTCGGACTCTCCGGCGGCGTAACGAGCGGGCTCTTCCTGGCCGGCGCACCGCGAGTGATCCTGGGTATTGCGCTGATCCCGGTTGCGGTCATTGGCCGGGCGGCGATGCAACGAGGAGCTCGCTCGACGATCATGGCCGAGCGTTAGCCATGGTGATCTTCAGCGGACTCCTGACCGCGTTCGGCCGCCTGATTGGCGCCGTCGCGACGATGACGGTCGCGTGGGCCACGATCCTCCTCTTCGGACGGATCCCCCAGTCGAAGCAAACCCTGCTCTCGTTCATCACCCTCGGCTCGTTGGCCTGGGTTGCGGCTCTTGGGGGCGTGCTCGTCCCGGCAGTCGGAAGCTTCCTCCTCGCGGCAGTCCCGCGGACGCCGTTCATGGAGGATGTTTGGCTGCGCTGGATCATGCTTGGATTGGCGGCGCTCCTGCCATTGGCGATCGGGTTCGCGACGGTAGCTTTCATCGCGCCCGAGGATCGGCCGGTGGGCCGCACCCGCTACACGCGCATCTTGCTCGGCTATCCGTACGCGGCGATCTATGCGCTCACGATCATCTCCCTGGCCGCATGGGGTCTCGTTCGCAAGATCCGGAGCCTGCAGCACGGCTGGGACAGCGTGCATATCCCGATGATCGTCAAGGGCGACCGATACGCCGCCGTCGTGGCCGATCTCGAATCGGCCTTGCGGGAGGCGGACCTCGGGGTTGTTCGTAAACCGGCCCTGGGCTTGTTCGAGATCCCGCCCCGGCTGCTCGCTGCGGTCGGTGGGGACGCGATCCGGGCCTCGATCCCGACCGAGCTGGTGGGCTTCGAAACCGACGGGCTTCAGATCGTCGTGTATCCGTCCGACGTCGCGCTGCTTGGCCGAAAGGAGCTCGTGTCGCAGGCACGGGCGGCCGTCGCCAGGCGGTTGACCTCCGCTGATACGTACCTCACCTCAGCCAAGGAGTCTGAGGAGATCGAGGATCGACTGGCCGAAATCATGCACAAGCACGTCGTCGTCGCGGCGGACTTTAATGCGATCGATGAGCAGCTCACGAAGCTCGTCGCGCCCTACGACGAGTGGGAGACGCTGTACCGGATCCGGCTCCAAGTCGAACAAGAGCGACGTCTCGCTGATTCGTCAACACCGGCCGATGGTACGTAGAGCCGGGCAGGGCATCCGAACTCCGCCGCGACCTCGAGGCTAGTGGACGTCGCCCGGGAAGGGTGGTGGCGCCGGCCGATGATGAGCCACGGCCTCGGCAATCAGGCGCTGGTACTCGTCGCGCAGTCGATCGGCTTCAGCCTTGACGCCATCGTAGGCCGCGGCATCGGGCCCGAGGGCGTCAAGCTGACGCTCGATCGCCCGCCATTCAGCCAGCACGGCTTCGGCGAGCTTCTGGTATGGCACGAGTTGCCCCGATCTTGGTTCTCGCCCGGGACCCCCGGCCACATTTGAGGGCCGTGGAGGGGGATTGCATGAACGTCTGCACGAGAGTGTGAGGCCTCGCTACCTGAGCGACCATGGCAATTC